>JBFYTD010000025.1:0-11159 GCA_041300885.1 Anaerolineae bacterium
CTAACCTACAAGGACAGCGGCCTGACCAGCCGGATGAGCTACACCTACGTGGTGACGGCCTGGAACGACTGCAACGGCAACGGCGTGTTTGACCTCGGCGTCGATACGGAGAGCGCGCCCAGCGGCTCGGTCAGCGCGACGGCGCAATAGCGCCTACCGTTCGTGGCCAGGCCGGAACGTCGCATCGGGGACAGCCCCACAGTTCAGTGTGGGGACTCGTCCAACCAACAACGGCTGCTGAAACACTGCGATTGTTGCTTCAGCAGCCGTTGTTATTGCCGAGGTATCAGCGGATCGATGGGTAATTGGGGAATGTTGAATGGGTGAATGGTTAATGGTCCCCGTCTGCATCACGGATTGCCACGGATGAAAGGATTTCACGGAGCCGGAAGGCGCGCACAGGCCACTCCGCCATCCGTGCCATCCAGTAATCCGTTTAATCCGTGATTCAGACCTCCTCCCGCACCCCGTCTGAATCACGGATTGCCACGGATTAAGGGATTTCACGGAGCCGGAAGGCGCGCGCAGGCCGCTCCGCCATCCGTGTCATCCGGTAATCCGTTTAATCCGTGATTCAGACTTCCTCCCGCACCTCGTCTGCATCACGGATTGCCACGGATGAAAGGATTTCACGGTGCCGGCAGGCGCACCACTATTCTGCCATCCGTGTCATCCGGTAATCCGTTTAATCCGTGATGCCCACCTCCTTCCGCAGCCGCCGCCAATCCAGCGCGGCATCCGACAGTAGCGTGTCAGCGCGGAAGAAGCGGGCAGCCAGCAGGACGAAGGCGAAGGCCGTGGCGGCCAGCAACGCCAATCCCAGCAGAATCTGCCAACCCGGCACGTCGCCGGCCACCAGACGGGTGGGCATGGCCGTGGGCGAGGTCAGGGGAAAGAGGCTAAGCACGGTCGACAGCGCGCCGTCGGGCGCCTCGATGAAGGCGCTGTTGAACATGATCGGCACCAGCAGCGGCAGGATCAGGATGAAGGTAAACTGCGAGCCTTCGCGTAGGTTGGGGGCCAGCGCGCCCAGAGCGCCCAGCGCCGAGGCGTAGAGTGCGAAGCCCAGCAGGAAATAGAGCACGGTGATGGCTACAAAGCCGGCGGGCAACGACGCCAACTGCACGGAGCCCAGCAGCGCCTGGCCCTGGCCCAGCAGCAACAGGCCGCCGCCCAGCCAGACGCCCATCTGCAACAGCGCCAGGCCGCCCAGCCCCAGAATCTTGCCCAACATCAACTGCACTGGGCTGAGGCTGAGCAGCAGCACCTCAGCCATGCGGTTTTCCTTCTCCTTGACCACACTCTGCAACATGTAGCCGCCGCTCAGGGTGATAGTGAAGAAGAGGATGAACATCACCGCAAAGGAGAGGCCGAAGTCGAAGCCGCTCACCGGCGCGCTGGCCGCGACCGGCTCCAACAGCGTCACCTGGGGCGCCGACGCGCCCGGCCACATCACCCGGCGGGCCAGGCCGGAGTCGCCCAGCAGGTTGTAGACCAGCAGGTACTCCATCAAATCGAAGTTGCTCGTATTGACCAAAGGGGAGAACTGGTTGGGGATCACCACCAGCTCGCCGCTCTGCATGAAGTCGGCCGGCGCCAGGTAGACCTGGTACACATCGCCGGCTTGCAGCGCGGCCAGCGCGGCCGCCTCGTCGTCGAAGCGCTGCAACAGGCCGGCAGGCAGGTCAGCCGGAATACGCTGCACCAGGCCGCTGTGGTCCACATAGCCGATCGCGGGATGTTGTCCATCGGCCGCGGCGGGCGGCGCAAACAACGCCTGCTGGCTGGATTCGATGGCGTCGCCGGCCAGCACCTGGGGCAGCAGCGTCAGCGCCAGGATCAGCAGCGGGAACAGGAAAGTGGTCAGCCAGAACGAGCGCTTGGCCAGCGTCGTCTTGACCTCGTGCTTGAGGACGATCCAGGTGTTGTGCATATGAATGCCGGGATTCTTCGCTGGTGTTGTGCGGTAGGGTAAGTATCGGGGCATACCCGCTCAGAATGACAGGTACGACTGACTCGCTGTCATGCTGCTTATGACGAAGTGTGGCCGCGGGCCAGCTCATCAGCGGGCCCATGCCCGCGCAGGGCCGCCTTGATCGCAGCGCCGCTCAACCGCTGGCCGTACTGCAACATGCCGGCGCGGTAGATGCGGGCTGCCGCCCAGACGCTCCCCGCAGCCGAGGCCACCAGCAACAGCCAGCTCAGCGCCAACTGCCACGCCGGTATGGTCGTCAGGCCCCAGCGGATCAACACCGTCAGGAAGGAGGTGGTGGGGAAGAGCGTCATGCCCACGGCCATGGGGCCGTCTGGGTTGGCGAAGATGACGATCAGCACGAAGAAAGGGGCCATGAAAAGCAGGTTGAGGATGCCGGCCACCTGTTGGCCCTGCTGCATCTCGCTGAAGACGCTGCCGATGGCGATCATCATGCCGCCGATCAGGGCAAAGGAAGGCAGGAAGTAGAGCAGCACCACCGCCAGCAGCGTCCAGGGAATCTGCACCGCGCGCAGGGCCGGCTCCAACGCCGCGCCCACGGCCAGCCCCAGCACGATGGCCGCCACCCAGACGGCCAGTTGGGTCAGCGCCACGGCCAGCAGCCCCGCGGCCTTGCCGGCGATCAGATGGTCGGGCGCCAGGGTGGTGGCCATGATCTCCACGGTGCGGTTCTCCTTTTCCGTGGTCACGGCCTGCAGCAGATAGCCGGCCGACGACAGCACGGCATAGACGAAGAAGAAGCCGGCCACGAAGGGCAGCAGCAGGTTGATGAAGTTGGACTGGCTGAACTCACGGCGGCCATCCATTGAGCGCACCGTCAGGTTGACGCCGTTGGCCAGGCGCTGCTGAATATCGGCCGGCTGTCCGGCCAGCAGGCTGGCGCGCAGCATGGCGTCGAAGGCGCGCTGGGCCGCGCCCGGCGGCGTTTCGCTCAGCGCTGTCAGTTGCACCTCGCCGCTCTCCCGATAGCCGGCCGGCAGCAGGTAGTAGGCCTGGATGTGGCCGGCCTGCAGGGCTGCCAGGGCTGCGGGCTCGCCGGCAAAGGGTAGAAATGCAAAATCAGCGTCGCCCGCTGGCTGGGCGCCATCGATCAACACGCCGGCCAGGTCTACATAGCCCAAAGGCCGCTCATCGCTGCTGCCCTGGGCCAGGAAGATCGTGAGGGCTAGAAAGGCGGCGATCAACACGGGAAAGGCCAGGGTAGCCAGGGCAAAAGAGCGCTTGCGCACCATGGTCAGGTACTCGTGCTTGGCCACCAGCCAGGCTTTACGCATCGGCCGCCTCCCCGCGCTGGCCCTGCACGACGGTGATGAAGATGTCGTCCAGCGAGGCCTCGGCGACCTCGAAGCGGTCGATGGTGATGTCGGGCCGGCTGGCCAGTGTGCGCAGCAGATCGTGGGGCTCGGCGCCCGGCTGCAAGGCCAGATGCCAGGCGCCGTTCTCCCCCGGCGGCCGCGCCTCCAGCACGCCAGGCACATGAGCAAAATCGCCCGACCCGGCCACGGACACAGCATGGCCGGCAAAGCGCCGCTTGATCTCGTCCACCCGGCCGTAGAGCACCGAGTGGCCGCGGTCAATCAACACGATGCGGTTGCACATGGCTTCGACCTGATACATCTGGTGGGTGGACATGACCACCGTCTTGCCGGCGTCGGCCTGCTCCTGAATAATCTGCTTGACCAGACGGGTGTTGAGCGGGTCCAGGCCGGAGAAAGGCTCGTCCACCACCAGCAGATCGGGGCTGTGGGCCAGCGTGGCGATCAACTGCGCCTTCTGTTGCATGCCCTTGCTCAGCTCCTGGATGCGTTTGGTGCGGTGTTCGTAGAGATCCAGACGCTGCAGCCACTCGGTCACCTGGCCCTTGGCCGCCGGCTCGGACATGCCCTTGAGCGTAGCCAGGTAGACCAAGGTCTGCTCCAGTCGGAGGTCGCGGTAGAGACCGCGCTCTTCCGGCATGTAGCCGATGCGGTTCTTCTTGGCCTCGTCCATCGACCCGCCAAAGACGGCCACCCGGCCGGCGTCCGGCCTGAAGATGTCCAGCATCATGCGGATCGAGGTGGTCTTGCCCGCGCCGTTGGGGCCGAGCAGGCCGAACACCTCGCCGGGGTAGACCTCGAACGAGACGTCGACGACGGCCTCGACCGCGCCAAAGGATTTTTTGATCTGCTCAACCTGAACCGTGGCCTGCTCGTCAAATGGATTCATAGATTTCCTGAATAGACGCCCATGCGCTTGGCGCACAACCATCGATGAAAATGGCGGGCTCGGTCAGGAGACCGGCCCGAGCGGCTATTTTCAAGTCACTGGGCTTGTTCAATTATGCACCGGCTCTTGCTGATGGTACAATCGCCAATTATACATAGGTAGGTGGTTTCACCCCCATTGTGAGCAGTGGCGGAAAGTCTCCGACCAAGGTCGACGAGTCCGGTGAAACGTTATGCAGCCGCAGATCAATCCTTACGCGGGTCTTCTGGTAATTTCAGCCTTCCTTTCGGCGCTCCTGGCCCTGCTGGCTTGGCGCCGTCGTCCCGCGCCAGGCGCTGAGGCGCTGACGGCGCTGATGCTGGCGATGGCGCTCTGGGCCTCTGCCTATGTCTGCGAGCTGCTCAGCGCCGAGCTGGCCGCCATGCTCTTCTGGGCCAAGGTGCAATACCTGGCAATTCTGTCCGTGCCCACGCTTTGGTTGATCTTTGTGCTGCAATATAGCGGTCGCAGCGCGTGGCTTACGCCCGGCAGGTTGGCCGCGTTGGCCATTGTGCCCGGCGTGACCTACGTGCTGATCTGGACGACGCCGGCGAGCGGTCTGCTCTACCGGACAGCGCTGATCGATGACAGCGGCTCCTTCGCTGTGTTGCAGTTGACCTATGGACCACTGTTCTGGATCCAGGCGGTCTACAACTACACCGTCTTCGTGTTGGCGACATTGCTGGTGTTACAGACCTATTTGCGCAGCGCGGGCCCGCAGCGCGCTCAAAGTGGGGTGGTCCTGGTGGGCGCGCTGGCGCCGCTGCTGGCCAACGCACTTTACGTGGCCGGGGCCAGCCCGCTGGCTAACTACGACCTGACCCCTGTCTTTTTCATCGTGACCGGCCTGGCGGGAGTCTGGGCGCTGCTGCGCTATCGTTTGCTGGACCTGCTGCCCGTCGCGCGCGATGCCTTGATCGAGAGCATGAGCGACGGCGTGGCAGTGGTCGATGCCCAGGGCCGCGTGGTTGACCTGAACCGGACTGCCCAGAAGCTGGTAGGACTGCCGGCAAACACCGTTCTGGGGGCGCCGGCCAGCGCGGCCCTGCCCGGATGGGCCAGCCTGGCGCCTCTGTTGAAGGGCAGCCAGACAGCACCGATAGAGGTGACGCTGGAACGAGACGACGCCGGCACGCATTGGGAGGTGCGTGTCTCCCCGCTGTATCAACACCAAGCGGGCGTCGCAGGCTGGCTGGTGGTCTTCCACGACGTGACCGCACGTGTGCGCGCCGAGGAGGCCGAGCGCAAACAGCGCGCGCTGGCTGAAGGCTTGCGCAGCGCCACTGCGGCCTTGAGCGACACGTTAAGCCTGGACGAGGTGCTGGACCGCATCCTGGAGCAGACGGAGGCGGTCGTTCCACACAAGATGAGCAACATCATGCTGATCGAGGCTGGACTGATCCACATCGCGCGCCACCGTGGCTTCAAGGAACACCACCTGGACACCTATATAAATAACGTGCATTTTGCGGTCATGGACACCGCCAATCTGCGCTGGATGTTCGAGACCCATCAACCGTTAGCTATCGGCGACACGCGCCTGTACCCGGAATGGGTCAAGATCGTCGACGTCGAATGGATCCGCTCCTACGCAGGAGCGCCCATGATCAGCAAAGGGGAGGTAATCGGATTCCTGAACCTCAACAGCATTGAGCCAGATTTTTTCACCCAGGACCATGCCCAGGCATTGCAGGCTTTCGCCAACCAGGCCGCCATCGCCATCGAGAATGCGCGGCTCTACGCCTCGCTGCAGGAGACCAATGAAAAGCTGAGTCAGGCGCTGCGCGCGCGCGAGGAAGCCATCCAAAACGTCTCGCACGAGCTGCGCACGCCGCTGACGCTGATGCTGGGCTACGTCGAGTTCATGGAAAGCGGCGAGATTGGCCAGATCACCCCTGACCAGACGGATGCCCTGCACATTATTGCCCAGCAAGGCCGCCGTTTACAGTTCATCTTCAACAGCCTGCTGACGCTGCAAAACTTCCAGCCAGAAGATATCCTGTTGGGTCGCCTAGATCCGGTGGCCTGGCTATGGATAGCAGGGAGCGCCTGGCGCCACCTGGCATCCGAATCGAACGTCACAATCCGGTTGGATATCCCGGAGCACCTGCCCCCTGTGCTGGCCGCGCCCAACTACCTGGATCTGGTGATCGGCAACTTGTTGGACAACGCCATCAAGTTCAGCCCCACGGGTGGGGAGATCGTTGTGTCTGCCCGGGTAGAGGACGGCAGCATTCTCATCTCAGTCGCCGACCAAGGCATCGGCATCCCGCAGGAAGAGCTCGATTCCATCTTCACCCGCTTCTACCAGATCGACAGTACGACGACGCGACGCTTCCGAGGGATGGGCATCGGACTGGCGCTGTGCCAGACTATCGTCACAGCCCACGGCGGGCGCATCTGGGCTGAGAGCGCCGGGCTGCATCAAGGCAGCACTTTCTTCATAACGCTGCCAGTAGCTGTCCCGGAAGACCACAAGGCAGGAACTACAGCGCTGGGTGGGGACGTCTAACAAGCGCTGTACCCTGTCTTTGGGCTGTTTTGGCGCAGTTTGGCGCGCGCGGTATAATGCGCCTCTCGTTTGCATGTAAACTGCGTAAGTCCTATACACATCCTTTCTCGGTGACAATCCTGTGACAAGTTTGAATCGACAACTATCTCGCCTGTCTACCACCGCCCGCATTGCCTTGGTGGCGGTGATCCTGATTCCGCTGCTGTTGGTCGGCGTCCTGCTGTTATTGGCCAACCGGCAGCCTGCGCCCTACACCGGTCAGATCGACGCCGTGGCCTTCAACCGCGCCATCGCCGATGGCGACGCGCGCCTGGCCGAGGGCGACTACGAGGCAGCGATCAGCAGCTACGATCTGGCTGAAGCTGCCAATCCCCTATCGCCAGCGCCGGACACCAAGCGGGGCAACGTCTACCTGGCCCAGGGGCAAGCTGACACGGCCATCGAACAGTACAACGCGGCCATCAAAAAAGACGCATCCTACGCGCTGGCCTACTACCAGATCGCCGAGGTCTACCGCGCCCAAGGCGACGTCAGCGCGGCCCTCGCCCAGTATGAGCGCACGCTGCGGGTGGACCCCGCCTTCGCCGACGCTTACATCCAGATGGGCAGTATCTACCAGGAACGCGGCGAACTGGCGCGTGCCGACGAACTGTACAACGAGGCGCTGCGCGCTGCGGTGAACGACCTGCGCGCTCGCGCCTCAGCGCTGACCCGCCTGGGCAATCTGGAGGCGCTGCAAGGCAGGACCGACCAGGCCATTGCCCGCTACCAGCAGGCCCAGCAGGAAGACCCCGGCTTTGTCGGCTCCTACATCCAGTTGGGCCAGATCTACGTGGAGCAAGCGCAACTGGACTTGGCGCTGGAACAGTTTCAGGCCGCCGTAGAGGGAGCGCCGGCCAACGCCGACGCCCACTTCTTCCTGGGACAGATCAAAGCCCGGCAGGGCCTGCTGGACGAGGCAGAAAGCGAGCTGGGCGAAGCGATTCGCCTGGCGCCGCTCAGCATACGCAGCTACCTGTGGCTGGGGCAGGTCTACACCCGGCGCGGCCGGCCGGGCGAGGCCATCAGCCTCTACCAGCAAGCCCTGCAGCAGTCGCCCGACAGCCTGGAGATGCATATGGCCCTGGCGGCCGCCTACCGGGCCCAGGGCGACAACGAGCTGGCCCTGGAGCAATACGAGGCCAGCCTGCTGCTCAGCCCTGACGACGCCGATATCCTGACCGAGCTGGGCGCAACCTACCAGGCCCTGGGCGACGTCGCCAGCGCGCAGGAAGCCCTGGCCCGCGTGGCAGCGCAGGCTGTCGAGCAACCGCGGCGCGTCGCGCAGGCCCTGACCAAGCTGGCCACCACCTATCGCGACCGCGGCGAGTTGGACGAGGCCGAGGCCCAGTATCAGCAGGCGCTGGCCACCGATCCCAGCTACGTCGGCGCTTACTTGCAGTTGGCCTTCCTCTACGACCAGCAAGGCCGCTTCGACCAAATGCTGGCCACCTACCAGCAGGCTGTGCAGGCGGCGCCACAGGATGCCGAGGCCCGCTTCAAACTGGGCCAGGCCTATCGTCGAGCCGACGACCTGGAGGCAGCCGCCCGCGAGCTGGCCCAGGCGGTGCAGTTGGACCCCACCCGCTACCGCGCCGTGCTGGAGTTGGGTCGCGTGCAGGAGAGCCAGGACGACCTGAGCCAGGCTATCGCCAGCTACGAACGGGCCGCCGCCATCAACGCCAACGATCCGCAAGTGCGCCTGTGGCTGGGTTCGGCCTACCGGCGCGCGGGCCAGCCCGCCAAGGCCGTCGAGCAGTTGACTGCGCTGCGCGAGTTGGCCCCGGACAACAGTGAAGGCGCGGTACAGTTGGCGCTGGCCTACATCGATCTGGGGCAACTAGACAACGCCCGCAGCGCAGTGGACGCTGCCCTGGCAGTCACCCCCGAGCTGACGGCTGCGCTGTATCTGGACGCCGAAATCAGCCGGTTGAACGGCGATCTGGACGCGGCCGAGGCGGGCTATCAGCGAGTACTGGCGTTAGATCCCACCTATGGCGATGCGCTGCTGCAACTGAGCGACGTCTACCAGGCGCGCGGCGACGACGAGGCGGCCGCTAACGCGCTGGATCAAGCGCTGCAAAACAGCCAGGACAACCCGACGGTTGCGGCCGCCGGCCTTACCCGGCAGGGCAACACCCTGGCCGACGCCGGCGAGACGGAAGCCGCCGTCCAGTTGTACCAGCAAGCCATCACCCTCCGGCCCACCTATGCCGCGGCCTACCTGCAATTGGGCGCACTGCTCACGGGCCAGGACCGTTTCGACGAAGCGCTCGAGGTCTACCAGCAGGGCGTGGCGGCGCTGCCCCAAAACGCCGACCTGCGCCTGCGACTGGGCCAGGCCCTGAGCCGGGCCAGCCAAAACACCGAGGCGATCGAACAGATCGAACAGGCGGTGACCCTGGCGCCGAACCTTTGGCAGGCGCGCCTGGCCTTGGGCGCACTCTACGAGGAGACTGGCCTGCAGGTGCAGGCGCTGGACCAATTCTCAACCACCGTCTCGCTGGTTCCAGACAACCTCGACGCGCAGTTCCGGCTGGCCCAGGCCTACCGCCGGGCCGACTTGCCCCAGCAGGCCATCCAGACCTTCGCCGATCTGCTGGAGATGCCTGGCGGCAATGCTTTCACCGGCGCCTACGTGCAGATGGGCCAGGCTTACGAGGCTCTGGGCGACCTGGACGCGGCCGAACGACGCTACCGGCGAGCCGCCGAGTTCGACGAGCAGGCTGCCGTGGCCAGCTACTTCCTGGGCGAACTGTACCGCAAACAGGGCAAGCTGGACGAGGCGATCAGCGCCTTCGAGCAGGCGCTTGCCCTCGATCCGGGGCTGGTCGACGCCAGCCTGCAGCTAGGCATGACCTATCAGGCCGCCGGCGATTCCGAACGCGCCCAGCAGACCATTGGCGAGGTGGCTGCTCTGGCCGAGAGCAATCCCCAGGCCGCGGCCCAGGCCTATCTGCGCCTGGGCAACCTGGCCAGGGAGCAGGGCGACCTCGAGCAGGCCGAAGTTCACTACCGGGCTGCCCAGAGCGCCTATCCCGCGCTGATTGGCCCCTACCTGCAATTGGCTCAGATGCTGCGCGGCCAGGGGCAAGCTGAGCAGGCCTTCGCCCAGATTCAGGCAGCCGTCGCAGCCAATCCCAACAGCGCCGAGGCCCAGATGGAGTTGGGACGGGCCTACAGCGTGTTGGGCGAGTATCAGGATGCAGTAAAGGCGTTAGAGAGAGCCACCGAGATCAACCCCGGCTACGTCGAGGCCTACCTCCAGCTCAGCCTGGCGCTGCAAGGCATGGGCAGCCCGCAAAATTTGGAACGAGCCGAGATCATGCTCAACCGCGCGCTGCGTCTGGCTCAAAACGACGAGCTGGCAGCTCGGGTGCTGGTGCAGCGCGGCGAGTTGCGACGCAGCCAGGGGCGCTACGGCCCGGCCATCGCCGACTTCGACGCGGCGATCCAGCGCGACCCGCGCAACGTGCAAGCATACATTGGCATGGGCGAAGTCTACCGGCTGCGCGAAGACGTGGAGCAAGCCATCAGCAACTTCAAATCAGCCCTGCTGCTGGACAGCACCTACGCCGATGCCCACATCAAGTTGGGCAACGTCTATCGCGACTCCGGGCGGCTGGACGAGGCGGTCGATGCCTTCCAGCAAGCCGCTGCGCTCCAGCCAGATAACGGCTGGTTCCGCCTGCTGCTGGGCGATGCGCTCACGGCCGACGCACGGACGGACGAAGCCCTGGAGGCCTACGCCGAGGCTGCCCGGCTGCAAAGCACCTATCAGCAGGATCCGGCCTATTACCTGCGTCTGGCGGCAACGTACCTGGCCGCTGGCCGGCTGGACGAGGCGTTGGCCCAGGCGCAGCAGGCCGAACAGACGGCGCTGGCCGCCGGGGAGACCGGTGAAGGCGCCTTGCAGTTCCAGGGCGACATTCTGCGCGAGCAGGCTAGCTGGCAAGGCGCCGTCGATCTGTACCAACGCGTGTTGGCCATCAATCCGCAGCGCACGCAGGCGATGCGCGGCCTGGCGCTGGCGCTGGAGGCGCAGGGGCGCAACCAGGAGGCCATCGTCCAGTGGCGGGCCTATATCCGACAGGCGCCCCGGGGCGAGTATGCGGACGAAGCGCGTGAACATCTGCGCAAGTTGCGCGCGTCGGCGGGTTGAGCATCGTCAACGGCGCGGGCATTCTGCCACAGTTTCAGGGCTGCGGCGGCAGTGCGCTGCTCTACTCAGAGACGGAAAAGGCCATCAAGCAGGCTGGCTTTGCCCACGTCGATCGGGTGTTTGGGAGGGAGTTGTAGAGGGATGGTGAATTGGTAGATTGGTAGACTGGTGAATTGGTAGATTGGTAGATTGGTAGACTGGTAGACTGG
>JBFYTD010000292.1:0-4119 GCA_041300885.1 Anaerolineae bacterium
AAAGAGCAGCACGATGTTCAGCCAGACGAAGGTGAACAGCGCGTAGACGGCGAACTCGGGCAGTTGGCCAGGATTGGCCAGGCGCCAGACCACAGCCATGGCGGCGGCCATGGCCAGGTTGGACAGCGGGCCGGCCACTGCCACAATCGCCATGTCGCGCCGGCCATGGCGCAGGTTATAGGGATTGACCGGCACCGGTTTGGCCCAGCCAAAACCGACCACCAACACCAGCAGGATGCCGAAGACGTCCAAATGCTTCATCGGGTTGAGCGTCAGACGGCCCATGTCCTTGGCCGTGGAGTCGCCCAGGCGATAGGCGGTCCAGGCGTGGGCAAACTCATGGATGGTGAACGCGGGCACCAGCGCAATCAACAGCGCAATCAACTCTTCCTGGCTACGACCAAACAGCATGTGGTATACTTCCTCTGAAGGCAGAATAGCCCGGATTATACCGTCTCTGCCAGAAATGCGGCAATTCGCGCCGCCAGCGCAGCCGCCGCGGCGTTGAACCGGCCGCGGGCGGCCCAACGCCGCTGTTCGCGTAGCTATACCATGACTCATTTTCCCGTGCAGCGCCGTCAAATCGACCTGGCCAGCCTCGCCTGGCAGCTTGGCTGCGTGCCACAACAGCCCTGGCGGCCGGAGCAGCCAGACGGCGCGCCCTTCGACCTGGGCCAGGTGCGGGAGTGGCTGCCGGCCAGCGTTCCTGGCGATGTTCACAGCGACTTGCTGGCTGCGGGCCGCATCCCCGATCCCTACCTGGGCGATGGGCTGGCGGCCTGCCGCTGGGTGGAGGGCGTCGATTGGTGGTATCGCGCCCGCCTGCCGTTGAGTTTGGCGCCCGGCCAGCGCGCCCTGCTGGAGTTCGACGGCATCGACTACCTGTCCGCGGTGTTCGCAGACGGCCGTGAGCTGAGCCGCCACGAGGGCATGTTCAGCCGCCAGGTGATAGAAGTGCCGGCTGATCTGGCCGGGCGGGCTGAGGTCGAGCTGGCGGTGCGTATCTGGGGCAGTGACGCCCTGCCGCACTACGCGAAAACGTGGTGGGAGCGGCTGTGGGGCGCAGCAGCCGGCCTGGCCCAGGGCAGCTTTCTGCCTTTCGACGACCGGCTGGCGACGTTGAAGACCCCGATGCACTTCGGTTGGGACTTCGCGCCGCGCCTGCGGGCCATGGGCATCTGGGACGGAGCGCGCCTCATCGTCTGCAACGGCGTCTATGTACGGGATGTGCAGGTGCAGGCCGAGCCGTTGGCGCTGCCGGCCGATCCAGGCCCAGCGGCCGTGCGGCTGCGACTGGAGGTGGATAGCGACGCCCAGCGCGCCGTCCTCGCGCAGGTCAGCATTCACCCTGCGTCCGCGCCTGACGGCACCGGTTGGCAGTTTGAGTTTCCCCTGCGTTTGCCCGCCGGCCGCAGCGAGCATGACTTGACCTTGGAGCTGCCGGCAGCGCGGCTGTGGCAGCCGTGGGAGCGGGGCGAGCCGTACCTGTACCGGTTAGACGTTGCGCTGGAGAAGGCTGGCTCGGTCAGATACCGGCCAGAGCAAACATACACACTGCGCTCTGACCGGTCTGTGCGCAGCCTCCCGGAGGGGCCGACCGAGCCAGTTCCGTTGGACGCGATTACCACCCGCTTCGGCGTGCACCGGATCGAGCTGCGCAACACTGACCAGGGTCACCCATGGCGCGCGGTGGTTAATGGGGAGCCGCTGTTCCTGCGCGGGGTCAACTGGACGCCGCCGGATGCGCTGGCAGGGCAGGCCAGGGAGGAACGCTACGCGGCCTTGCTGGGGCAGGCCAGGGCGGCCGGCGTCAACTTCGTGCGCGTCTGGGGCGGCGGCGGTCGGGAGCGACAAGCGTTTTACGACCTGTGCGACGAGTTGGGCCTGCTGGTCTGGCAGGAGTTCCCCATCGCCTGCGTCTTCCTGGATCATCTACCACGTCGGCCGGCCTACCGCGCCTTGCTGCGCCAGGAAGCGTCGGGCATGGTGCAGACGCTGCGCAACCATCCCAGCCTCTTCCTGTGGTGCGGCGGCAACGAGTGGAGCCCCCGCCGCAATCGCCATGCCGCGGCGGTGCTGGCTGAGACCGTCGCGACCGAAGACGGCGTGCGGCCCTTCATCCCCGCCTCGCCCGGCCCCGGCGACGCACACCACTGGCTGGTGTGGCACGGCAAAGCGCCACTGAGCGCCTACCGGGACGAGCAGGCCAGTATGGTCAGTGAGTTCGGCCTGCAAGCTGTGCCAGCCGTAGCCAGCCTGCGCCAATTCCTCGGCGATCACGAGCTCTGGCCGGCCGGCGCAGGTTGGCAGCGCCACAATGCTGGCCTTGCCAAGCTGCAACGCTACGCGCGTTGGTTTGAGGATGACCGCGAGCCTGACCCGCTGGCGCGCTTCGTCCAAGCCAGCCAGCGCGCCCAGGCTGCCGGCTTGCAGGTTTTGATCGAGCACATGCGGCGGCGCAAGGGAGCGACCAGCGGCCTGGCCGTCTGGCAGTGGAACGAGCCCTGGCCCAGCATCTGTTGGAGCATCATCGACTACTTTGGCCGCCCCAAGCTGGCGCTGGAGACTGTGCAGCGCGTCATGCAGCCGCTGCTGGTCAGCCTGGACTATCCATTGCGCGCCTATGCAGCGGGCGACCTGCTGGTGGCGACGGTGTGGGTGGTCAACGATGGACTGGCGGCGGTGGACGGCTGTTGGCTGCGGGTGAGTTTGGAGTGGGAGGGGAAAAGAGGGAAAGAAGGGAAAGATGGAGGAGGACGCGAGGCTGGTGGGGGCGTGACGCTGCTGGAGCTGCCGTGTGTCGTTCCTGCCAACGCCGCCCAGCCGCTGAGCAAGCTGGCCCTGCGGCTGCCGGCTGGCTTTAGCCATCTGCGCCTGGAGCTACGCCGGGGGAACAGCCTTCTAGCTTACAACGTCTACGACCTGCGCTTCCACGACGCCGGCCCCGACTCCGTCGGCCAGGCCGTGCGACGCCGCATTGTCGATCTGATACTGCGCTGAGCGGAGCGCCAGGAGTTTGATCCCCTATGCTACACGATTCTTTGCGCCGTTGGGCGCTGCTGATACTGCCGCTGGCCGCGGTCGTCTTGCTGGCTGGCGCCTGTCAACGCGACCAAACGCCCCCCGCACCGCCTGCAACTGCCACTGTCGCAGTCGCGACGCCGGCTGACGCCATCTCACCCGTATCCACTGACAGCGCGGTGTTTCTGCCTCAGGTGGCGCTGGACGCTGCTCAGGACACGCCCACCCCACTGGCTGCCACGCCAGTGGTCACGCCGACCGCCACCCTTACACCGACCCTGCCCGGCCCGCCGACTGCTACCCCTGCGCCGCCGCCCATGAACCTGGCCGACTGGCCGGCCATGACCCTACAGGACTGGCCGAGGCCGGCCAACGACAACGGCCTGTGCATCCACAATACGGCTGTGGCCTACAACGACGAGGCCGACATCGACCTGCAGATCAGCCGCTTGCAGGCCATGAACATGCGCTGGACGCTGGTTCACTACGGCGACGAACAACAGTTGCTGCGCGCCGCGCCGCGCTACCGCGACGCGGGCATCATGGTGGTCTGGCGCAAGAACGTGCGCTCCTACGATCGCTACTACGACTGGGGGCGCGACGTGCAGTTACTGCTCGACCTGGGCGTGGCGCCCTACATGCAGCTCTACAACGAGCCCAGCCTGCCAGCCGAGTGGGACGACCAGCCCATCGACCAGCAGCGCTTCCTGGATAACTTCATCCTGGCCGTGGAGCAGGTCTACAACGCGGGCGGCTACGTAGGCTTGCAGTTCGTGGATGATGGCTGGCTCATCGCCGCGCTGCAAGAGATCAAGGCGCGCGGCGGCGAGCAGGTGTTCCAGCGCATGTTCCTGGTGCCGCACCCCTATGGCCTGAACCACCCGCCCGACTATACTGCAGACCAGAACGGCGTGCTGGGTTTTTTGCACCAGGCGCGGCTGGTGGAGGCTGAGATCGGCTTTGTGCCGCCGATCATCGCGGGCGAGGGGGGCTGGAAGTGGAACGCCACCGACGACCGCAACTTCCCGCCAATTTCCCCTGAACTGCACCGCGACTACCACGTCGAGTTGTTCAACTGGTTCCGCACGGGCGTGCTGT
>JBFYTD010000293.1:0-5656 GCA_041300885.1 Anaerolineae bacterium
ATCCATTTCGACGTCGATGCGGCCGGCGCGCTGCTGGTGGACAGCGTCGAGATCGACAACGACGCCCGCCCCGTGCTGGTGCCTGACCGTCTCAAGCAAGAGCTATTCTGTCTGCTCGGCGGGCAGGGCGGTATGATGGGCGCCACCGGCCCCGCCGGGCCAGCCGGACCGCAAGGACCGGTCGGGCCAATCGGCCCCACTGGTCCTGCTGGCGCTGAAGGCCCTGTCGGACCTGCCGGCCCACAAGGCGCTACGGGCCCCGCCGGCCCATCGGGCGCAGGCGTGCCCGGGCCTGCCGGACCTACCGGTCCACAAGGCCCGCAAGGTGTGACGGGGCCAGCCGGTCCAACCGGCCCGGCGGGCGCCACTGGCCCGATTGGCCCAACCGGCCCGCGCGGCGCCACAGGACCTCAAGGCCCAGCCGGCACAGTGAGCGCCGACAGTGGTCGCTTCGAGCTACCTGGCCTGAACCCGAACTTTACCGTATTCTCCGACTCGGAACCGCTGCCGCGCGGCATCGTGCCCATCACGGTCGCGGTAGAGTTCATGGACACGCAGAGTGGCTCCATCAGCGGCGACTTCCCGCCGCCCAACCGTCCGCAGCAGCGCGAGATACCCAACGTCTCGTTGACTGTGTACTACGTAAACGACGGCACTCGCTTCCGCGTCGGCGCCACCAACCTGTCGGCCATCCCCATCACGCGCCTCACCGTGCGCTGGTGGCGGCTGGACGTGTAGCCGGATGACTTGGAGACCGACCATGACCCTCGAACTGCACGAGCCGCTGCTGCGCGGCGGCATCCGCAACACCCATTTCTTCAACGGCCGGCTGTTGACCGCCGAGGACCTGCGCGCTGAGCAGCAGGCCAATCGCCAGCAACATCAGCAGCTTGGGCTGGCCATCGGCGCAGGCGTGGTCGAGGGCTACGACGTACGGCTGGCCCCTTCGGGCAACGCTGCCAAGCCGGTGCTGCGCGTCGCCAAGGGCCTCGCGATCACCCGTAAGGGCGCGGTGCTGGCCCTGGCCGAGAATGTGGACGTGACCCTGGTGCGCCAGGCGGCGGCCACGCCCCCCAACGGCGACGCCGGCCTGTTTGCCGTCTGCCGGCCAGAGGCCACCACGCCTTCCGCCACGGTCGCCGAAGGGGTGTACATCTTCACCGTCGCGCCGGCCTCCGGCTTCGCCGAACACGCGCCGGTGGTGGGCTTCAACGGCAATGGCGTGGCCAGCGGCTGCGACCACCGTTTCGCCATCGAGGGGGTCAAGTTCAACCTGGTAGGGGTCGACCTGAGCCAACTCAGCTTCGTCAGCGCAGCGACGCGCACAGCGCTGGTGCAACTTCTGGGCCAGGCGACGCCGGCCGGCCGCACCCGGCTGCGCAACTGGCTGGCGCACCTCTGCTTTGGCTCGCCTGAGGTCGCTGCCTTCGCTGCTGACCCGTTCCGGCTGCCCTCCGGCCAGTCGCCGCTGACCAGCTACGGCCTGGTGGACTGGCTGCGCGGCCGCGGCGACTTGACAGAATGCGACGTGCCGCTGGCGTTACTGCTGTGGACGACGGCCGGCGTGCAGTTCGTCGATCTGTGGTCTGTGCGCCGCACGCCCACCCCACCGGCCGTGTCGGCCGTTTGGCCCGTGCAGACCGGCGCCCGCCGGCCAGGCGAGGGCCAGGCTGCGTTTCTCCAGTTTCAGGCGCAGCTTTCTGACATGATTCTGGTGGGCGGTTTTGGCGCCACGCTGACCCAACTGGGCCGACTTTTTCCAGGGCATGGCAGTTCCGTCGCCCGTGCACATCACGGCCGATGAGCTAGCCGGGCTGCTGCGCATGGCCCACGATTTTCCGCCCATCGACCTGGGCCGGCAACAGCAGGAACTGGTCTGGCTCTACCTGGTGCGCGAGAACGCCGAGGCCATCGCGGCGACCACAGGCGCTGCGCTGCCGCCGCAACCCTACGTGGTCTTCAGCAGCGGACACATGCCCTACGCCGGCCAGGCGCGCTACAGCCTGGATCACTACGACTTCGCCAACTACTCGTAACCCAGACCTGGCAAGTCGCCGGACGGTGCAACGCTTGCTCCCTGATGCGTGGCCGGCGACTTGCCAGGTTTCCCAAGTAAAGGAGAACCGAACATGGCACAGAACTTTGCCAGCCTCGCCGGCGTCGGGCAAATCAGCAATCCCAGCGTGCTGGAGCTGCTCAGCAACTCGTTCGCAACCATCAGGCCGGACCTGTTTCAGCCGGGCAACTTCACCATCAACCCCGGCCTCCTGCCTGGCTTGCAGCCTGGCGTCATCGGCCCGGGCATCTTCACGCCTGGAACTGGCGGCCCTTCGCTGGCTCCGACCGGTCCGTCCAACGGCAGCCAGACCGTGCTGCCGCGCGTTCGTCCCGGCGACGTCATCACCGCCGACCTCCTCAACCTGGTGCTGGAGCTGTTGGAGACGCTGGCGGCCGGGCTGGCCGGCCAGGCGGCCGCTTTCGGGCCAGACGTAGCCACGTTGCGTCTGGGCAATCTAGCCCAGAACACGCGCACCCTGCTGGCCTTGGGCACCGGCTTCGAGCAGGACGGCGGCATCTTCCTGGACGGCCAGTCGCTGCTGACCGGCGCGCCCGCGCGCGGCGTCAACCTGGTGATCCTGGACGCGGAGCTGAACCTGAAGTACCGCTCGTCCTACGACACCCTGGTCTTCAGCGCTGAAGCTGAACGGTTGGCCAGCGACTTGCTGCAGCGCACCGTGCAGTACGACGTGGTGATCGGCATGACCTCCGACGCCTTCTCGTCACAGTTGACCAGCAACGCGCGCGCGGCGCTGGCCTCGGTCGGCGCTGAAGTCGTGGGGCGGACCTCGCAAGCCAGGGATGCGGCCGCCTTTATCGGCGTCGTGCCCAACAGCCAGACCCGTGTTAGCTTCAACTACCTGGCCTCGGCGCTGCCGGCCGATCAGACCGGCACCACCGGCGCGCGCCTGGCGGCCCAGCCCTTCGCCTGGGGCCTCTACAGCCGCAGCATGCAGCGCTTCTTGCTGGGCGGGTCGTCGGGCAGCCTGACGGCCGTGCGCGATCCACAGACCGGCGGCGACGTGCGGCCGGGCGGCAGCGTTGTCGTGCCGCTGGACCCGAACTTCGGCCTGACGCTGCCGCGCGAGGTGTTGGGCACGCAGTCGGTGTCGATCATCAAGGGCATCGGCGAGCGGCGCGCCCTGGCGTTGCAGGAGGCGGGCATCACCAACCTGGCTCTGTTGGCCGAAGCGCAGCCTGACGTAATCGCCCAAGCCGCCGGCATTGGCATGTCCTCGGCCCAGACCTGGATCAGCCAGGCTCAAAGCCTGCTGCGTGGCTAATGGCTGACGCGACCACCATCGGCCTGCTGCGAGTCGCCGTCCGGGCAGAATCGGGCCGTACTCTGGCGCACAAGCTGGCGGTCGAGGCGATGTTGGCCAGCGCCGACCTGCGGCTGCCAGGCCTGTCGCCGGCGGCCGTGTTGATCGTCGATCGGCTGTCGGTTCCGGCGGGCCGGTCTCTGGCCCTTCGATCCGGCGTCCGCATCGATCCGGCCTGGGAGCGGGCTGCACGCGCGACCATGGCCAGCCTCTATCGGCGCGCGGCGCGGCCCTGGGACAGTCCGGCCCCGCCCGACTGCCCGGCTGTGCTCTTTCGCGATGAGGCCGAGCTGCTGGCCTGCCTGGCGCTAGACATCAGCCAGGGGCGGGCAGATGCACGCTGGTGGTGGCGCAGCTATGGCCGGCGCTGGGGCAACCTGGCGCGCGGCGTGCTGCCGGACGTCCTGCAGGCGTGGCCGCGTGCGTTGCCGGCGGCGTTCCGGCTGTTGCACGAACGGGGCCAGGCCGAGCCGGTTCTGCGAGCCCTGTCGTCGGGCCAGTCACGGCAGACGTTGGGCGCCATCTGCAGCGCATATGGTGTTGCTGCGCCGAAGTTGGCGGTCCAGGGGCCGGCCCAACCTGTTGCAGCCTCGACGGCTGGTGTCGCCGAGCCAGCCGGACCCATCAGCTATGAAGCTCCTTGGCGTGTCTGGCTGCCGGCCAGCGCTTGGACCGCAGCGCTGGCGCCGGAGAGCGTCTGCCTGTTGGGTGTGGCCCTGACCATGGCGCACGCGCCGGCGGTCGCCCAAACCGTGGTATTTCGTGAAGCCGTGGAGCGTTGGTGGAGGCAACAGAGTGCAGCGCGCGGCCAGCAAACCTTGCTTGCCCAACCCGGATCGCTGCGTCCTGCGGCTGACCGGCCAGATGCGGGCACACAAGCCTCAGGCAATGCGTTCACGCCGTCGCCGCGTCACAAGAGTCCGAGTGCCTGGCATCCTGCGGATGGCCATGCTGCGACGCCCGGTGAGGAGGTGCAGCCTCTGGCCTCCCCACGAGGCCAGCCCGATCCGCCGCAGCCTTCAGTAACAGAACATCGCCGTGGCAGGACCGTCGATATGTCGGCGACATCCCCAGGCGCTGTCGTCGATCCGGATGAATTCACCGGTACCCCACTGAAGCTGGAACCGGCTCAGGCGGCCAGCCATGCGTCGCTCGCTGATACGCTGGCCGGCGGCATCGCCACCGAGTTGGGCGGCGTGCTTTTCCTCCTCAACGTGATGCAGCGCCTGGATCTGCCCGGCTGCTTCGAGGCCGATTGGCGGCTGGCCAGCCAGATCGGGCCGTGGGGCGTGCTGGACCTGCTGGCGCGTGGACTGTTGTCAGAGTTGCCAACTTTTCCGCAAGTTGGCAACTCTCAAAACCTCACCGCCGACCCGCTCTGGTTTGCGCTGGCAGCCATCGACGGACGGCGAACAGACGAGTTACCGGGCGGCGCGACGACGATGCCTGACCGCCTGAACATCCCGGCAGGCTGGGCGCGCTGGCTGGACGCGGGCGGGAACGGCGCTGGCCAGGCGGAGATTGCTTCGCCGAGCCTCGCAACGACGACGCGGACAGTAGCGCCGCTAGCTGGGCCGCTGCTGACCGGCGTCAGCCGCGATCTATGCATCTGGTTGGCATACGTGACCCCGCTGCTGCGGACGATCCTGTCCCGTGCGCTGGGCGAGGAGTGCGAGGTCTATTCCTGCCTGCTGCTGCGTCGTGGGCAGCTTTACGTAACGTCGAGCCATATTGATCTGGTCATGCCGCTGGCCAACGTTTCGCTGCCGGTTCGTGTAGCCGGTTTGGACTTTGACCCCGGCTGGCTGCCCGCTTTTGGCCGGGTCGTGCGCTTTCATTACGAGTGACCCATCCCGCCGTCGCAGGATGCGCTTTGACGACGAACTCCCGTCATGCTGAGGCCGAAGGGACCGAAGCATCCCGGCGTGGGAGTTCATAGGCAGTAGCGACGTGGGGCGTGGGACTGGCACTCCTGGCTTGCACTCCTGACTTGCACGCCGAATGCTCTTCTACGGCTGTAACTGGCTCGGCGGAGACCAGGACTGTCAGTCCTCGCACATAAGGACCTTGTCCATGACCAGTAATGCTTTCGATCATCTGCCTCCCACCGCCCGCAGCCATTTTCTGCTGCTGATGTATGCCGCCGTCTACCGGCTGCTGTTCACTGCGCACCTGCTGGACGGCGCGGCGTCTGACGATGGGCGTGCTACGCTTCAGCAGGACTTCCCTTTCCTGAACGGCTATTTCGACGAGATGCTGCGCTTCATGCCGGTCGA
>JBFYTD010000294.1:0-4111 GCA_041300885.1 Anaerolineae bacterium
CAACTGCAGCGCAACATCGTCATGAGCCACGCGGTGGGGGTAGGGCGGCCCTTAGAGACGCCGGTGGTGCGCGCCATGATGCTGATCCGAGCCAATACCCTTGCCAAGGGACACTCCGGCTGCCGCCAGTCGGTGATCGACCTGCTGCTGCGCCTGTTGGAACAGGGCGTTCATCCGGTAATCCCGCGCCAGGGATCTCTGGGCGCCAGCGGCGATCTGGCCCCGTTGGCGCACATGGCGCTGGTCTTGATCGGCCTGGGCGAGGCCGAGATGGGCGGCCAGATTCTACCAGGGGACGCAGCCCTGGCCGCGGCCGGGCTGGCTCCGCTGGAGCTGCAGGCCAAGGAGGGATTGGCGCTGACCAACGGCACAACGCTGATGGCCGCGCTGGGCGCGCTGGCCGTGGTCGAGGCCGAGAACACAGCGGCCGTGGCCGACATCGCCGGCTGCCTCAGTCTGGAGGCGCTGCACGGCACACCCACGGCCTATGACTCGCGCCTGCAGGCCGTGCGGCCCCACCCGCGCGCGGTCGAGTGCGCGGCTGGCCTGCGCCGCCTGCTGCACGGATCCACCTTCGTGCGCGACGTGACACAGGCAGGGATGGCAGGGGATGACCAGGGACCCTCCGAGCCGCAAGACCCCTACACGCTGCGCTGCATTCCTCAAGTCCACGGCGCATGTCATGACGCGGTCAAGTACGCCCGCTGGGTGGTGGAGATCGAGCTCAACGCGGCGACCGACAATCCGTTGATCTTCATCGACGAGGCCAGCGGGCAGGTGGACGTGATTAGCGGCGGCAACTTCCACGGCGAACCGTTGGCCATCGCCTTCGATTACCTGGGGCTGGCGATCACCGAGCTGGGCAACATGTCGGAGCGGCGGCTGACCCGGCTGACCGACGGCGCGAGCAACCGCCACGTGCTGCCCGACTTCCTGACCAAAGAGGGCGGCCTGCACAGCGGTCTGATGCTGGTGCAGTACACCGCCGCGGCGCTGGCCTCGGAGAACAAGTCGTTGGCCCATCCCGCCAGCGCCGACACTATCCCCACCAGCGCCAATTGGGAAGACCACGTCAGCAACGGTCCCATCGCCGCGCGCCAGGCCCGGCGCGTGCTGCGCAACGTGGAGACGATCCTGGCTATTGAGCTGCTAGCCGCGGCTCAGGGCATCGATTTTCGCGCTGAGGTGATGCCAGGGGCGCAGCTTGGCGCTGGCACAGCTCAAGCCTATGCTCTGATCCGCCAGCGCGTGCCCTTTTTAGCGCATGATACGGTGCTCTACCCCTACATCGAAGCAGTGCGCGATCTGGTAGCCAGCGGCGCGCTGAGGACGGCTGTCCCTGTGTAACCAGTTCTTGCTGGTAGTTTGCGGCCATTAGCTTCCTCTAAACTCCCCCTAATGATCTATTAAGGAAAACAGCTTATAATATTGTCAGTCGTTCGGTAAGACGAATGATGCTCCTTCCTTCCTCCTTGCGGGGCGGCAGATTGGGACGGTCTGCCGCCCTTCCCTTTTTTCTTCTACCCAACCAGTTTTGGCTCAGGCTTTTGTCGCGGTTATAATCGCAGAGAGTTGCCAACTTTGCAAGAAGCTGGCAACTCTCTGCGTAACAAACCAACACAGGAGACACCCATGACCACTGAAAGCACCCCTTCACCCCTGGCAGCGAATGTTGAGACCTTGAAGTCGGAGATGAAGATTCTCCAGGAGATGGTCGAGAAGATTCAGCAACGCCTTGACCAGATCGAGGACGAGCTGACTGCGCTGCGCAACCTGTTTTAGGTTGGCGTATGCAGGGACCGTCTTCGCATGGTCACTGCGAACAGGCGAGGCCGGGTTGCCTCGCCTGTTCGCGTTTGACGCAAGGCTGACAACAGCGTACAATCTGGCTTCATGAACACAAGCCGCGTCTCCCCTCGTGATATCGCCCTCACAGCAGTCATGATTGCCTTGGTGGCAGTGGTGACCCGCTTCTTGATCGTGCCGGTCGGTGCGGGCTACTTCAACTTCTCCGACATGGCCGTCTACTTTGTGGCCTTCACCTTCGGGCCGTGGATCGGTTTTCTGGCCGGCGGCATCGGTGCAGCCATTGCCGATTTGAGCGCAGGCTATGCCGCCTTTGCCCCGCTGACGTTCCTCGCCCACGGCTTACAGGGACTGGCGGCCGGCTATCTGGTGCGTGCGCTGCCCGGCGCGCTGCCCACGCGCATGATTGTGGCTGCCTTCGCCGGCACGCTGGTCATGGCTGGCGTCTACTTCCTGGGTGAGTTCTTCGGCGCCAACCTCGGTTGGGGCGGGCCAGTCCAAGCCGTCACGGAGTTACCCTTCAACCTCTTGCAGAACGTCGTCGGCGCAGCCGTGGCCATTCCCCTCTCCCTGTTGATGCGCCGCGCCTATCCGCCCATCGCCCGCTACACCGCTCGGCCGTAGGGGTAAGCTTGCCCGCCATCCTGCTCGATAACCTGCGCTTCAGCTATCCACCTGTGCTGGCCGATGGTCCGCCCGTCGAGGTGCTGCGAGGCGTATCGTTGCGCGTGCCGGCCGGCCAGGCGTTGGCCATCATGGGGCCCACCAGCAGCGGCAAGACGACGCTAGCCCTGATTCTGGCTGGCCTGGCGCCGGAGATGACCGGCGGCGCGCTGACCGGCCGCGCCCTGGTTGCGGGACTGGACGCCCCCAGCACGCCCCCAGCACGGCTCAGCCTCACGCTGGGCCTGGTTTTCCAGGAGCCGGAGCGCCAACTCTTCAACATGACCGTAGCGGACGAGGTCGCCTTCGGGCTGGAGGGGCAGGGCATGCCGCAGCCGCAGATCGGCGAGCGGGTTGCATGGGCGCTGGCGCGCGTTGGTCTGACCGGGCTGGAGGAACGCTCCCCCTGGCAGCTTTCCGGCGGCCAACAGAAACGGCTGGCCATCGCCAGTATTCTGGCCATGCAACCGCCCATCCTGCTGCTGGACGAACCGATGGCCGGGCTGGATCCGGCCGGCCGGCGCGAGGTAGCCGCGCTGCTGGCTGATCTCAAGCAGATGACCGGCGCCACGGTGGTGGTGATGGAGAAGGAGGCTGAGTTCGTGGCCCGCTGGGCTGAGCGGGTGGTAGTGATGGCCAAGGGGCAGGTCGCTCTGGACGGCGAGCCGGCCGCGGTGTTCCAGCAGGTAGACCGGCTGCACGCGCTGGGTGTCGGCGCGCCCCAGATCGCCGAGATGGCCGCGCGGTTGCGTGCTGAAGGTGAAGAGGCGGCGTTCGTGACCGCGCGTGAGGCGGCGGCTTGGGTTGTGCGGCGGATGGGGGAGGAGGCAATACCACAGCGGATGGTGCAACAGCGAATGGCAGAGGATGGCAATGTGCAGCGGGTAACAGACGGGGCGCCACTAGATGAAACAACGCCGCTGGCCGTCGACGTGCGCGATGTGCGCTTCGCCTATGCGGGCGGTACGCAGGCGCTGGACGGCGTGTCGCTGGCGGTACCGCAGGGGCAATTTGTGGCCATCGTTGGGCCCAATGGCGGCGGCAAAAGCACACTGGCGCGGCAGTTGAATGGCCTCTTGCGGCCGCAGCAGGGCACAATCGCCATCGACGGCAAGCCCGCGGCCGGCCGGTCGGTGGGCGAACTGGCCCGGTCAGTCGGCTATGTCTTCCAGAATCCCGACCACCAGATTTTCGCGCCGACCGTGCGTGAGGAGGTGGCCTTTGGACCGCGCAATTTGGGGCTACGCGGCCCGGCCCTGGCGCAGCGGGTTGCGGAGGCGCTGGCCGCCTTCGATTTGTCTGCGCTGGCCGAGACGCCCCCGGCTGTGCTGGGCTACGGGCTGCGCCGGCTGGTCACATTGGCCTCGGTTTGGGCCATGCAGCCTCCCATCTGGCTGCTGGACGAGCCAACCACCGGCCTGGACGCCCGCTTCACTGGCCTGTTGCTGGAACGACTGCGCAGCCTGCACGAGGCCGGCCACACGATCCTGCTGATCACCCACGACCTCAAGCTGGCCGCCGAAGCCCAGCGGGTCGTAGCCATCAGCCGCGGGCGGGTCGTCATCGATGGTCAGCCGCAGCAAGTGCTCGCCGACAGCGCCCCGCTGGAGGCCGTTGGCCTGCGTCCGCCTCCCATCACCCG
>JBFYTD010000295.1:0-4100 GCA_041300885.1 Anaerolineae bacterium
GCCCACCATCAGCGGGCCGTGGGCCATGGGCAAGCCGGGCTGCAGCGGCGGCAACGGCCAGGGCAGGCGCAGTAGCCCGGCCCAGAGGCCGGCCAACAGGGCCAGGATGGCGAGAAGCAGGAAGGGGAGGTTGATGCGGCGCATGGGAGGTGGCAAGTTTCAGGTTGCAAGTTGCAGGTTGCAGGTGGCGCTACACCATGGTGAGCAGCATGACGACGGTGGTTTCGGCGTAGATGCTGTGCGGCAGGTTGGGGGGCATGTGGGCCCACGTGCCCGGCCCGGCGGTGGTGGCGTGGTCGCCCAGGGTCAGGCGCGCCTGGCCTTGCAGGAAGTGCAGGATGGCCGGGCGCGCGGCCGTGTGCTCGGACAGCTCCTGGCCGGCGGCGAAGCCAAAGAGGATGGCCTTGAGGCGGTCGTCCGAGTAGAAGGTGCGGCTGACGATGCTGTCGGGCGGTATCTCCGGCAGTTGGGTCAGCAGGTTGTCAATCAGGAAATATTCAGCGCTCATAGTGTTTGTACTCCGTAACCAGCGTTTCAAGCGGCCAAAGGTGCGCCGTGCAAAAAGGCCAGGAAAACCAACTCCTCGTCCTCGGCGCGGATCGCATGGCGCTCGCCCGCATCGTAAATCAGCAGCGTGCCTGGTCCAAATCGCTGTTCCTCCCCATTCTCGCCGGAGAAGAGCCCGGCGCCCTGAAGCGTCACCAGATACACGGGGGAACTGGGCGCCGTATGCTCGCGCACGGTCTGCCCTGGCCGCAACGCAAAACGCAGGATGCGCCCAGTGGGAGCCACGAAGAGAGGCTCGGCATAGGGGTTTGAGTCGTGGAAGACCGGATACTCGTAGATGGACAGGGATTGCATCGGTTACACTCCTTATTAACTGGTGAAGGCACCATTCGCTCTTTATGTTCGCATTGTACCACTCGACAGAAGGATGCGCCGTGACATTAGTCACACGCGACGGCGGCCTGAGTTTAAGAGGGGTAAGCGACCTGAGAACAGCAGCGCCTGTCGGAACGGTTGGCCTTATATCAAAGGGCCGTGGTATAATCGTGCCATGCGACTGCTACCCATCAACGAGAAACTGATCTGGGACTACGACATCCCGGCCGACGCGCAGGAGAACGAGGCGTTTCGTAGCTGGTATGTCGCCCGCGTGTTGTCACGCGGCGGTGACGCTGATCTGCGCGCCGTCGGGTTTCAAACCATCCACGACTATCTACCCCACTTGGTATTGCCGCGTGAGATACGCGACTTCTGGGAGTGGTACTTCAGCCAGCAGCATGTGCAGGTACGATATGGAAATCTTGACTCCGTTCCAGAAACGCATTCTGAAAGCTATCGGGCATAGTGACCTGGCGCCCTCTTTCTACCTGACGGGTGGCACAGCCTTGGCGGTGTACCACCTCCAGCACCGCTACTCTGAAGACCTAGAATTCTTCGCCGACGCACGGGAGGCAATGACCGGCGTCACATCGATTGCCAGCGAGATCGCCCAGGACCTGCATGCCGAGATTGAGTTCACGCGCACCTTTCCCACTTTTGTCGAGACTTTCCTGACCAGCCAAGCCGGCGAGCGAGTCAAGATCGATTTCGCCTTCGATACCCCGTTCCGCTTGCAGCCAACAACCACCGATCCAGCTTACGGGATTCGCCTGGACAACCTGACCGACATGGCCAGCAACAAACTGGCTGCGCTCTTTGGAAGGTTAGAGTCCAAAGACTTTGTTGATGTCTATTTCATCTGCCAGGAACTGATGCCCTTTGCAACACTTTTTGACCAGGCCAATAAAAAGCATGTTGGCATGACCCACTACTGGCTGGCGCTGGCCATGCGCAACGTTATGAAGATCCATTTCCTCCCTCGCATGATCAAGTCCCTACAATTGACGACGTTGCAGGATTACTTTCTGGGGCTGGCCGACGAGCTGATGACTGCAATGAGCGAACGGCAGGACTAGCGGCCGGCGCCAATGGTCCTGCCGTTCCACGTCTGGATCACGCCGCCACCCGGGTGATGCGCACTTGCCACGCATCCGGGCCTTCCTCCAAATAGGTCCACTCAAACTGGCCAGCGTGCTCATAGCGAAACTGATAGTACAGGTTAACAAAAGCGGAGCAAGCGCCGGCCACGGCTCAGCTTGCGCTGGCGCGTCAGGCGCTGGGAACCTCGGCCCGCAACCGGTAGCCCACACCAGGCTCTGTGATCAAGTAGCGCGGCCGCGCAGGATCGGCCTCGATCTTGCGCCGCAACTGAGCGACGAAGACGCGCAGATAGTGGCTTTCCTCGGCATAGCCGGGTCCCCACACCTCGCGCAGCAACTGGCGGTGCGTGAGCACTTTGCCGGCGTGCTGCACCAACGTGGCCAGCAGCTTGAACTCGATCGGTGTGAGGTGCACCTCTGCGCCAGCCACGAACACCTGGCGCAGCGCGAGGTCAACGTGCAAGTCGCCGACCTCAAAGACAGGGCTGTCTGCGGCGCTGGCCGACCGGCTGGCGTGGCGCAAGGCCACGCGCAGTCGCGCCAACAATTCGGCGACGCCAAAGGGCTTCGTGAGATAGTCGTCGGCGCCGGCGTCCAGGGCCAGAACCTTATCCCCTTCCTGCTGCCGCGCCGATAAAACGATGATCGGGATCGCTGACCAGCCGCGCAGTTGGCGAATCACCTCGAGGCCATCCATATCGGGCAGGCCCAGATCCAGAATCACCAGATCGGGCTGGCGCAAGGCGGCCTGAGCCAGACCTTCGCCGGCTGTGCCAGCCTCGATCCAGCGGTAATCGGAGGCGGTCAGAGCTGCATGCAGAAAGCGCCGGATCGGCAGCTCATCTTCAATGATCAAGATCAAGGAAAGAGACTCAGACATGCTCATCGTTTCCGTCAATTATCTGGCGAAGTCCGCTGTCAAGCCTTCTGCCAGCTCGGCCGCGCCGCTTTCGACGGGGCCATCCGGCGGAAGCGGCGGCAGCCCCTCGATCGGCAGTTCGAAGCGAAACGCGGCGCCGCCATCGGGCCGGTTTTCGGCCCAGATGCGGCCGCCATGCGCTTCGACAATGCCGCGGCAGATCGCTAAGCCCAGGCCGACGCCGCTCGCGGCCTTGCCAGCGCGATAAAATTTCTCGAAGATGCGTGTTTCGTCGCCGGGCGCCAAACCGGAACCCCGGTCGGCGACCTCCACAGTCACCTTCGTCTCGTCAGCCCACGCCGCCAACGTGATAGGACTGCCCGGGGGGGTGTACTTGACCGCGTTCTCCAGCAGATTGACAAGCACCTGCTCGATCGACACCTCGTCCAGCGGCACCAGCGGCAGGTCAGGATCCAGCTGGACTGCCACGGGCCGGCCGGCCAGCGGCAGTTCCATGTGCGTGAGCGCCGCGCCGACCACGTCTTCCAGCGGCTGCCAGGCTTTGTTGACCTGGATCCCCCCTGACTCCAGCCGGGTCATGTCCAGGAGATTGCGCACTAAGGCGTTGAGGCGGTTGGCCTCGTCGTAGATGCTTTGCGCTAGCTCACGCTGCGTTGCGCTATCCAGCGGCGGGCCATCGCCCAACAGGCTGCTGGCTGCGCCCGTGATGCCGGCCAGCGGGGTGCGCAAGTCGTGCGACACTGAACTCAGCAGCGAGTTGCGCAGTCGTTCACTCTCCACCTGGATGCGGGCTCGCTCGGCCTCCTCAGCCAGTTGGGCGCGGGCGACGGCCAGCGCGGCCAGGCTGGCGAAGGCTTCCAGCAAGCGCCGTTGATCAGGATTCAGGTAGGTTGCCGGATCGACAGGCTTGACGCCCAAAACACCGACCGCGCCGCGCGCCGTCTGCAGCGGCAGATAGCGAGCCTCGGCCGCGGCCAGGGTGTCGGTGCCGCGGCCGGCTGGCTGGCGGTGATCGAAAGCCCACTGCGCAACCTCCCGCTCGCGTTGGTTGAGCTCGAAACCGGGACTCTGACCCCAGAGGGCAAGCCGGTTGCCCTGCTCAGCTTCCGGCAGCAGCAGCACGACCTCGCGGCCGAAGACATCGCCGATGTTGTCGATCACCGCGCTGATGATGGCGTCCAGACTGCCGGCGGCAGCCAGGTCGCGGCTGAGCTCGTTGAGGATAGCTGTTTCGC
>JBFYTD010000296.1:0-4094 GCA_041300885.1 Anaerolineae bacterium
TGCGCCCGATGGCCAGGCCAGTTCGACGCTGGATACGCTAAGCAGTTGGGCGCAGGCGGCGCATCCCCTGGGGCCGGGTGACTGGCCGCCCGACGCGCCGGCCGTGCAGGCCGAGGGCCACTGGCGGCTGTTGAGCCAGGCGGCCGACCCACCGCACGACGCCGCGCTGGGCAACAACCGCCTGCGCATTCCCTTCGAAGGCACGACGCTGGCGTTGGACGTGCAGCGTGGGCCGTACTGGGGCTACCTGGATGTGGCCATCGATGGCCAGCCAGCCAACGCCCTGCCCCGTGACGCCGCTGGCCGTGCCAACCTGCTGCTGCACGATCCGCTGGGGCAGCAGGCCACCGTGGTGGCAGCCCGCAACCTGGCCGCCGGGTCGCACGTGGCCGAGATCAGCGCGACGGGCGGCTGGGAGCAGTGGCCGTTGCTAGGCGTGCGCGTCGCCAACGATCCATCTCCCCTCTGGCCGCAATGGCTGGTATGGGCGCTGGGGCTGAGCGGCCTCATGCTGACGGGTGCAGGCGCAGTGGGCCTTGGCCGGCAGCGCTCAGCATCACAGGCCAGCACGCCGGACGCTGCCGGCTCGGTTTTCGCTGCGACTCAAAGCGTCACACCAGCCGTACAGTATGGCTTGTTGCTAGCTCTGACCGTGGGCGTGTTGTTGTCTCCAGGCGTGCTGCAACTGATCCCGCTCGGCCTGCTCTTTGCCTTATTCGTGGTCTGGCCTGGGACCGGACTGGCCTTGATGGCAGGGACAGCGCCGCTGTTTCTGGTGCTGGTACCCATCCTGGGACGGATGGTGAGCCCGGCAGAGGCGACCATCTGGCTGCTGGCTGCGGCCCTGGCTGCGCGTTGGGTGATAGAAGGTCTGGCGGGCTCGGTGGTTGCGCACAGACCGGCCCAAGCAAAAAAGGCTGCGCACAGACCGGACCGAGCACGGTTGACGACGCTGGACTGGCCGGTGCTGGCGCTGCTGGCCGTAGCGATTGTCTCGCTCGCGGCGGCCGACAACCTGGGCGTGGCCCTGCGTGAGCTGCGCATCGTGATCGTGGCCGGCGTGCTGGCCTACTGGCTGGTGCGGCTGGCGCCGGCTGGCGGTGATGGCCGTTTCGATCCCTGGCCGTTGGTTTGGGGGCTGGGAATCGGCGCGGCCGCCGTGGCGAGTTGGGGCATCACCCAGGCCGTGGGCGGCGTGGGCTTGATCGGCGCGGAGGGCGTCTGGCGGGTGCGCGGGCCTTATGGCTCACCCAACAACCTGGCGCTCTACTTAGGCCACGTCCTGCCCATTCTGCTGGCTGTGGCTGCATTCGGCGTGAACCGCCAGCGGCGGCTGATCGCGGCCCTGCTGTCTGCGCTGATCTTCCTGGGCTTGGTGCTGACGTTCAGCAAGGGCGCGCTGCTGCTGGGCCTGCCAGCCGCGCTGCTGGTGCTGGGCTTCGTGGCCGGCGGGCGCTGGCGCTGGGTGGCGCTGGGCCTGCTGGCGGTGGGCGGACTGGCCCTGCTGCCGCTGTTCGGCACGGAGCGCTTCGCCGGCCTGTTCGACCTGCAAGGCGGCACCAGCTTCTTCCGGCTACAGCTCTGGCGCGGCGCCTGGAACATGGTGCAGGAGCACCCGTGGCTCGGCGTGGGGCTGGACAACTTTCTCTATGCCTACCGCACCCGCTACGCATTGCCCACTGCCTGGCAGGAGCTGAACCTGAGCCATCCGCACAACATCGTGCTGGACTTCTGGACCCGGCTGGGCTTTCTGGGACTAGTGATTGGCATTTGGCTATTCACTGCCGCCTTCTGGCAGAACTGGCAAGCGCTCAAGCGAGCCGGCGGCGACCGTCGGGCGTTGCTGCTGGGCCTGCTGGCCTCGCTGGCCGCCACCCTGGCCCACGGCCTGATCGACAACTCCCTGTTCCTGGTCGATCTGATGCTGCTTTTTATGTTGAGTATTGGACTGATTGCACGATTAGGACAGGAACGCGAGAGAACCGAAGGAACTCAAAGGAACTAGAGGAACTCAGAGCAGCTCATGCGAAAGTCCCGCTCAGTTCCTCCAAGTCCCCCTCAGTTCCCCCCAGTTGCCTCCACTCCATAAGGAAACCCCCATGCGCATTCTCATCACCGGCGGCGCCGGCTTCATTGGTTCTCATCTGTGCGACCGGCTGTTGGCCGACGGCCACACGGTCATCGCGATGGACAATCTGATCACCGGCAACACGGACAACATCGCCCATCTGGCCGGCAACCGCAGCTTCACCTTCATCTATCAGGACGTGACCGACTACATCTACGTCGAGGGCGCTGTGGATGCGGTGCTGCACTTCGCCTCGCCGGCCAGCCCGGTGGACTATCTCAACTACCCGATCCAGACGCTGAAAGTCGGCGCGCTGGGCACGCACAAGGCGCTGGGACTGGCCAAGGCCAAGAACGCCCGCCTGCTGCTGGCATCCACCTCAGAAGTCTACGGCGATCCACTGGTCCACCCCCAAACCGAGGACTATTGGGGCAACGTCAATCCCATCGGCCCACGCGGGGTTTACGACGAAGCCAAGCGCTTTGCCGAGGCGATGACCATGGCCTACCAGCGCTACCACGGCCTGGAAACGCGCATCGTGCGCATCTTCAACACCTACGGCCCGCGCATGCGCATCAACGACGGCCGCGTGGTGCCCAACTTCATCTTCCAGGCCTTGCACGGCCAGCCACTGACGATCTACGGCGAGGGCAGCCAGACCCGCAGTTTCTGCTACGTCAGCGACCTGGTGGAGGGGCTGGTGCGGCTGCTGTACTCGGACGAGCCTGAGCCGGTCAACATCGGCAACCCGGTCGAGATGACTATCGTGCAGTTTGCCGAGGCGATCAACCAATTGACCGGCAACGCGGCCGGCATCGTGCGCCAGCCGCTGCCGGTGGACGACCCCAAACAGCGGCGGCCCGACATCAGCAAGGCGCAGCGCGTGCTGCATGGCTGGGCGCCGGTGGTCCCGCTGGAGCAGGGGCTGGCTGTGACGGTGGCCGATTTTCGCAAGCGATTGGGGTTGGTTTAACGTCAGGCAGGACATTCAGACGTCAACGCGCGGCAAAACGACGGTGAAGGTGCTGCCCAGGTCCTTGCCGGGACTGGCAGCGCTGACTTTGCCGCCGTAGCTCTCGACCAGCTCTTTGACCAAAGCAAGACCCAGACCCGTGCCGCCGTAAGCGCGCCGCCGAGAGCTATCCACCTGAAAGAAGCGGTCGAAGATGCGTTCTTGCAGATAGGAGGGGATGCCAATACCTGTATCGACTGTCTCCAGATACACGCGTTGGTCGTCCTCCCAAAGACGAACACTGACCCTGCCGCCGGCAGGTGTAAACTTCATAGCATTGCTCAACAAGTTGTCAGTGATGCGGCGTAAGTGGTCAGCCCGCGCCATGACGTGGCATGGGCCATTCACCGTACTCAGATCGGCGTCCAAGGAGACGCCATTCCTGGCTGCCAGGAACTGAAAACCGGCTACACTGTCTTGAACGATTTCGACCATGGAGAAGGCTGTCAAGGGTGTCGTGGCGGTGCGGACCTCCAGCATGGACAATATGTCGGCTACCAACTCGCCCAGCGCCTCGGAGTTGCGCATGATGACCTGCAGTGCTTCTTGCTGCTCAACGTCAACAGGTCCCAGTTCCCCTGACAATAGAAACTCCGCATAGCCTCGAATCATGGTCAATGGCGTGCGCAATTCGTGAGAGACATTCTGCATGAACTGGTCTTTGAGTACGTCCAACTCCTTGAGTTGCTCATAGGCCTGGGCCAGGTCCTCGGCGCGGCGTTGGGCATCGGCGTAGAGGCGGGCGTTCTCGATCGCGTTGGCCAGTTGGTCGGACATGATCTGGAAGCCGGTGACGTCCTGCGAGGAGAAGGCCCCCGACCGCTTGCTTTGCGTGCTCAGAGCGCCGATCACCTTGTTGTGGGTGATCAGCGGCAGCACGATCTCCGATTGGGTCTCTGGGAGCCAGGAGGCGCTGTGCTCGGCGCTATCGTCGCTGCGGGCCATCATCAGCACATGCTGCTTGTATGCAAGACACCTCCCCACCGTGGAAGCGCCGTTGGCCTTCAAGCGATG
>JBFYTD010000026.1:0-11054 GCA_041300885.1 Anaerolineae bacterium
CTGAGCGGCAGCACCTGGAGCGCGCTCAACGAGGCCACCTTCGAGGCGCCCCAGGACTGGAGCACCCTCAAGCTGACTGAGATTATGTACAACCCCCTGGGCGGCAACGCGTATGAGTTCATGGAGCTGAAGAACATCGGCTCGACCACCCTCAACCTGGCCGGCGTCCGTATCGAGGATGCTGTATCGTATACCTTCCCCGACGGTTACACCTTAGGGCCGGGTCAATTTGCCGTCCTGATCAACGACGACGACCCCATCGCCTTCGGCACCCGTTACCCTGGTGTCTCCACAGACTACCAGTTCACACGTGAGCTGAACAATGGCGGTGAGACCATCACCTGGCTCGATCCCCAGGGCGCCACGATACTCATCGTCGCATACGACGATGTCTCTCCTTGGCCAACCGCGCCCGATGGCCTTGGCTATTCGTTGGTGATCGTCGATCCCAACGCCAACCCAAACGACCCCGCCAACTGGCGCGCCAGCAGCTTCATCTACGGATCTCCAGGCGAAGATGACCCACCTCCTGTGGGTGTGGTCATCAACGAAATCCTGGCTCACTCGGACTTGCCTTTCGAAGATGCCATCGAACTGCACAATCCGACCGGCGCAACCGTCGACATTGGCGGCTGGTTTCTCAGCGACGACGCCGCCACGCCCACGATGTTCCGCATCCCCGACGGCACCACCATCGCCCCTGGCGGCTACCGGGTCTTCTACGAGTACCAGTTCAACCCTAATCCGGGCGTACCGCCCAGCTTCGCCCTAAGCTCCACTGGCGAAACCATCTTCCTCGTCGCCGCCGAGCCCGGCGGCGCCACCACAGGCATCGCCGACAGAGTCGCCTTCGACGCGTCGCCCACCAACACCGCCATGGGCCGCTTCGCTACCTCCACCGGCGTACACTTCACCACGCTGAGCCGCACCACCTTCGGCGTCGACAACCCCTCCAGCGTGCAGCAGTTCAGGACGGGCGCAGGCGCAGCCAACGGCTATCCCTTGGTTGGCCCGGTCGTCATCCACGAGCTGATGTACAACCCCGCTGCCGGCCACGAATTCGTCGAGCTGCGCAACATCACCAACGCGCCAATGCCTCTCTACGACCCCGCCAACACAGCCAACAGCTGGACGTTCCTCGACGGCATCACCTTCGAGGAATTTCCAGCGGGTGCTGTTATCCCGGCGCGCGGCCTGGCGCTGGTGGTGCCCATCGATCCAGCCACGTTTGCCGCCACTTACAACGTCCCACCTGACGTGCCTGTTTTCGGCCCCTACACCGGCGCTCTGAACAACGACGGCGAGAGGATCACCCTGGGCAGGCCCGACACGCCCAACGGGAGCGTTGTGCCGTACCTGCCGGTGGACAGCGTCACCTACAACGACGCTGCTCCCTGGCCTACCCCGCCCAACGGCTCAGGCCCTTCTTTGGAGCGTCTCTCTGGTCCCACCTACGGCGACGATCCCGTCCTCTGGGCTGCCTCGGCGTCGGGCGGCACACCGGGACGGGAGAACGATGCGTGCTTCCTGGCCGATGTTCACCCCAACAAAAACCACGCCCAGCCCAGCCTGTGCGACGACGACGTGGACATCGCCGATCTGCAGACGGTGTCAGCTTGCTGGAACCGGCCGCTGGCCGCCAGCAACTGTCCTGCATCGCTCAACATCGACGGGACAGGCGCGTACTACACCGTCAACGATATCATCGCCAGCGCAACCTACTGGAACTGGCGCAGATAGACCTTTCTCGACGCCAGTACTCGCACGATCTGGCAGATCAGCCGTCAAACGTCAGACGTCATCAATCGATCACCCAGCTAACACAAGAAACTTGCCAGTTGCCCAACCTATGGTAGAATAGCTGGCCATGTTGGGCGCATCCTGAGCAAGGCTATGACCGTTGGAGCTGTTAGGCCAAAGCGCCCGCTCCAACGGTCTTTTTTTGTGCTCAGGCCTGTCAGGCAGGGAAAAGCATAAGTACAGGAAGAAAAAAACAGATGAAAACCCGATTGTCACATCTGCTGGTAGGCGTACCTATTCTACTACTGCTGGCTATCACCAGTGGAATCGGCGTCGCAGCCAGCCAAACTGCCGGCTTGATTGTCCAGAATCCCGCGCCAATCGAGAACGCCCAAGTTGTCCGCGGACCTTATCTTCAGATGGGCACACCGACCAGCATAATCGTCCGGTGGCGTACCAGCGTTCCCACCTCCAGCCGCGTGATCTATGGCCTGTCGCCGCAAGACATGACCTGGAGCAGCACAGCTACACCACTCACCACGGAACATTTGGTCACCTTGACGGGCCTGACGCCAGACACCCTCTACTACTATGCGTTTGGAACGGGTGACGGTATCCTGGGTGGCGGCGACGCCAGCCACTTCTTCGTCACCGCTCCGCTGGTCGGCTCCAACCGCCCCGTACGCGTATGGGTACTAGGCGACTCTGGCACGGCAAACTTCGACGCCCAGCGAGTGCGCGGCTCATACTACACATATGCTGGAGACCGCCACACCGACCTCTGGCTGATGCTGGGCGACAATGCCTATCATAGGGGCACCGATGCTGAGTACCAGACAGCCGTCTTCGACTTCTATCCCGACATGCTGCGCAAGTCGGTGCTCTGGCCCACACTAGGCAACCACGATGCGCTCAGCGCCTCGGCGGCGGCGCAGAGCGGGCCTTACTTCGGCATCTTCAACCTGCCAACCATGGGTGAAGCTGGCGGTCTGCCGTCAGGCACTGAGGCCTACTACTCCTTCGACTACGCAAACATTCACTTCGTCGTGCTGGACTCGTCGGAGACCATCTACGCCAATCCAGAACCCATGCTGAGCTGGTTGGCCAACGACCTGGCAGCCACCAGCCAGACCTGGAAGATCGCCTATTTCCATCATTCCCCTTACAGCAAGGGCAGCCATGACTCCGATATTGACAGCCTGATGACGCGCATGCGCACGCAAGCGCTGCCCATCCTGGAGGCGGGCGGCGTAGACCTGGTTATGGGTGGGCACAGCCACAACTACGAGCGCAGCTACCTGATGAACGGCCACTACGGCCTGTCGACCACCCTGGACCCAACCATGATCGTGGATGCCGGCGATGGGCAGCCCACGGGTGATGGCGTCTACCGTAAGTTGGAAGGCGCCAACCAGGGCGCGGTGTATGCCGTTGTTGGCTGCTCTGGAGGTGTCAACCTGGCGCCGCTCGATCATCCTGCCATGTCCTTCACTGTGGAGCTCCCTGGGTCGGCGGTGCTGGAGATCGAGGGCGACCAGCTAGACTTCATCTTCCTGGACCGCACCGGGCAACAGTCTGACCATTTCACCATCAACAAAATCCTGCCAGAGCCAACGGCCACGGCCACGCCCACAAGCACCCCGACAGCGACTGCAACAGGCACACCTACCCCGACTCCGACTGCGACAGCAACCGCCACGGCAACCGCATCACCCAAGCCGACCGCAACGGCTACTGCCACGGAGACCGCATCACCTACGCCAACCGCCACCGAGTCGCCGACGCCTACGACAACGCCATCCCCAACGGTCACGGTGCGGAGGCTCTATTTGCCATTGATCACACGCGCCGCAGTTGGCGCTCTCACTGGTGAGAGGTAGACTGGACGTTGCAACCTAGCCGAGGCCCTGCATCCGTCTGTCAGCGAGTGGCCGAGTTGGCGATGGTGAACATCAACATGTACTCGTCGTAGTTGCCATCGCTGCGCACAGCCCGTAGACGGAGGGCATGGTCGCCGTCGGGGAACCTCGTCGTGTCTAGCTTGTACAGCTCCGTCCTCACCGGCGCCGATATGGTGTCGTGAGTCAGAAAGACCGCCTGAGCAGAATCGGCGTCGAGCAGAAGATCGAGCTGCCACTTCTGAAACGCGCGCGTGTCCGAATAGCCCTTGACCTTGACCAGACCGCTGACCACTTCCCCCTGCCTGGGCGCCGTGATGGCCAGCCGCAGCTCGCTCTGCAGTTGGATCGTCGCGACCTCGTCATTGGCTTCGCCAGGCGTTGGCTGGGAGAAGTAGCGCCACTCTCCGGCGCGGCCGGATCGCCCCAGGGACACGTCGGCTGGCAGCTTGGGGAAGCGCGGCGAAAAGCCATCGATCATCTGCGGCGGTTCAGAGGCGTTGTAGAGGGCCAGGTGCTCGCCTTCGGCGCTCAGCTTGAAGTTGGTGTGCAGCGGCGCAACCATGTCGGTCGGGCGCTGATTCTTGCCCGACGCGAACACAATCAAGTAGGAGCGTGCTGCCAGGGTGATATCAGGTAACACCCACCTGCGCGGCTGATAGCGGGCGTCGGTTAGCGACCAGCCGGCCAGGTTGACCGGGCTGGCGCTCGAGTTGTAGAGCTCGATCCAATCCGAGGTGGCGCCGTCCTCGTCCTTCAGCCCGGTGCGGTTGTTGGCTACCAGTTCGTTGATCATCACCGAACCTGTGGCGGGTTGAACTGCGGACGAAGACGTCGCCGATGGGGCATTCCCAGCGAGTAAGACCAGATGTGGTCTCGCCAAGGCGAACACGAGAGCGATGGCGAGCGCTACGCATGAGTGAACAACCAGACGCCAACCCTTCATAGATACCACCTCCTGTCAATAGCCCAGCGCGCCGCTGATGCCCGCCGCGTACTTGGAACACGCCGTGACCCGGAATGGCACGTTGTCGATCACAGCGCTTACGGCAGCGCCGTTGAGAGACGTTGCTTTGAACTCGATCACGATCTCATCAGCCATCGGGACCGCAAAGCGCAGGTTAGGGCGTTCAGTCTGCCGCTGGTCGTAGGCCACGAGCCCAGAGTCGAGAGTCACCCGGGTACTTCCATCGAAACTCTGATAATACTCGCGCTGATAGCTGAGCAAGACAGCCGGAAGCTGGTCTTCAGCCAGAAACAGACGTAGCTGTGGAGACAACTCCCGGCGCAGTGTGCCCAACAGGTCGCGCCAGCACGAGCCGTCGATATCCAACAGCTGTTCGATGCGCTGAGATTGCTTCCAGCCCAGCCGATTACGCTTGAATTTCACCTCGAAGACGCCGGCCGCATCGCGGTGAGACCAGCCGTACCAACGGAGACGCGTCTTGCGCCGCTCGGAGATGCCTGCCAGGTTCTCGGCAAAGCTACCCAGGTCGAGGGTGTCGAAGTAGATGCTGTTCACCTGGCGCGCAGGATGAACCCTGAAGAAGCAGGCCGGATGTAGCCTAAGCCACATGTGAGTCTCCGGTAGCCAATGGCTATCGGCAACGGCCTTGAACTCGTAGCGAGCAGCGCTGAGCGCAGTCGCTTGTGAACCATGCCGGCTGTTCATCGACCTGGAATCCCTCCCTGTTCCACGAAGCTGATCGCTGCCCCAGGCAGCATGCTGCTGAGACCCTCCATCAGATGAATCACCTTCTCTCGCTCGCCGCAGTCCACAAAGTAGGTCGCCTGCACCACGCCGTCGCGCACGTCAAGACGTCGCAGGTTGGAATTGGGCGCCTCCTGAACTACAAAGCCGTTGATCTCGCGGAACAGGCTGTCGTTGGAACTGGAGCGCGGGACCTCCACGTTGACCAGAAGTCCCAGAGACCGTTGGTTGCCCTTGCCGGTGGAACGCAGCACGAGAACCAGCATGATCACGATCGCCGCCATGAGCGAGACCGCGACCTGGCCCGCTCCAATGCCGATGCCGATGGCAATCGCCACGAACAAATAGGCCAGCTCCTCCGGCTCTTTGATGGGGGTACGGAAGCGCACGATCGACAGTGCGCCGACCAACCCCAATGACAGTGCAACGGACGATTTCACGATCGAGATGATAAGCACTGTCGCCAAAATGAGGATCGGGAAGACCTGGGCCAGCTCCCTCCGGTTGGAAAAGGTCTTGCCGAAGCGCACGTAATGCCAACTGAGCACAAACGAGAGAACTGCAGCCACCAGCAGGCTCACCAACAACTCACCCATCAAAGAGGCCCCTTGAGCGGAAAGAACCGCATCAAACCACTGTTCGATCATAGGAAGCTCCCTTGTCCATGTGGATCTGCTGATGCAGATTGTGGTCACCAACGCAGCGGGGAGGACAACCAGCGTTGAGCAACTGGTCAAAAACATGATAGCATGAATCGCTTGTTTCGTCCAGAGACTTGCACGCTCAATCATACCGGCAAGACGTACGATTAACTCGAAGTACTTTGCCAGCAGAGCAGGAAACTGCTATAATGGCAGTGGATCGTGAAAGGCGTTGTATGGGCCAAAAAGCATGGCTGCAGTGAACGATATCCGCAGACCGCAAGACAGAGTGGGTGCTATCCTCGCAAACAAAGCGGTTAATTCAGTCATAAGACGACCAAGGAAGGAAGGGTTCCCATGAGATTGCATCTGTTCGCCTCTGGTATGCGTTTCCCCTTCGCGCCTCTGGTAGTGGCAAGTCTGCTTGCGATCACCTTGTTGAGCGGCCTTGTTCAGCCAGCCAGGGCTACTGGCCGGCTTGCCGCCGATTCTCCATACGCCTTATCCGCGCTGCTCATCACGGAGATGATGTACAATCCCAGCGGCGGGCAGGAGTACGAGTTCATCGAGCTCAAGAACACCGGTACGACAAGCCTCGCGCTGGGCGAAGTGGCCTTCGTCGCCGGAATAGCCTACACCTTTCCCTCTGGCGCCAGGCTTGATCCGGGTGCCTTTGCAGTGCTGGTGCAAGACCCGGCAGCGTTCGCGTCGCGCTATCCGGGCATCGCCATGGCCGGCGTCTACAGCGGGCGGCTGGACAACGCGGGTGAGCGGGTCGCCCTAAACGATTCATCGGGTGCCCCCTTGATCGAGCTAACCTACGACGACAATCCACCCTGGCCCACCAGCGCCGACGGCCTGGGCTATTCCCTGGTCATGGCCAACGCCGCCGGCGACCCCAACCTGGCCAGCACGTGGCGAGCCAGCACACTGCCTAACGGATCACCCGGCCGGAGCGATCCTGAGCCGATCTTCGGCGCCGTCGTGATCAACGAGGTACTGGCCCACAGCGATCTGCCTTACGAGGACGCGATCGAGCTTTACAACCCCTCCAACGACCCGATCCACGTCGGCGGCTGGTTTCTCAGCGACGACGCGGCCGACCTGAGAAAGTACCGCATCGCCGACGGTGTCATGCTTCCACCCCAAGGCTTTGCCGTGTTCTACGAGTATCAGTTCAATCCCAGTCCGGGCGTGCCACCCAGCTTTGGGCTGAGCGCCAATGGAGACGAGTTGCACCTCACGGCAGCCAACCCCGACGGCAGTTTCACCGGCTACAACGTCAGCTTCGAGTTTGGCCCCTCCGATGTCAACGTCTCGCTGGGGCGCTACGAGACCAGCGCCGGCATCGACTATCCAGCGCTGCACCGCCCAACCTTTGGTTTGGATCATCCTGCATCCGTGCAGCAGTTTCGCACCGGCGCTGGCGCGGCAAACACCGGCCCAAGGATTGGCCCGGTAGTCATCAACGAACTGCACTACCATCCTGTCGACGGCGTCGACGAGTTTCTGGAACTGCTCAACATCAGCGGCACCGATGTCACGCTTTATGACCCTCTCTCCACCGACGACACCTGGCGCATGACCCAAGGGATCAGCTACACGTTCCCTGCGAACACGGTCCTTCCAGCCGGCCAGACCATGCTCCTGGTAGCCATCGAGCCTGCTATGTTCCGCGCGACCTACGGCATTCCGGGCCACATCCCCATCGTTGGACCCTACAGCGGCAGCCTCAGCAACGGCGGCGAACGGGTCGAGCTGGCCAGGCCTGGCGATGAGGACCAGGGAGTCGTGCGATACCTGCCGGTCGACTCCATCCTGTACGACGATCAGGCGCCTTGGCCGGTGGAACCTGACGGCAACGGCCCTTCGTTGGAACGCGTCTATGCCTGGATGTACGGCAATGAGCCAGCCAATTGGTCCGCCTCCACCATAACCGGTGGCACGCCAGGGGTGTCCAACAGCGCCTCACCAGTCCTACCGTGGTCGACCTATTTGCCGACCGTGATGCGCAGAAGATAGGATCGCCAGGCGCCGAGATGCAAAACGCCCCCAGGAAGCGATCCCTGAGGGCGTTGGTGCTTGACGGTCAACAAACGCTATTCGGCGTTGGCTACCACGAAGTTCGTATTGTACTCGTCGTAGTTCGAGCGCACGCTCTCGACCACCCGCAGGCTAAAGGCATGCTCGCCGTTGGGGAACTTGGTGGTGTCCAGGGTCACGCTGAACTCGCCAGCGGTGCTGCCCGAGGCAACCCAGATCTTGCCGCTGTCAGAGCCGCCCGGCAGGATGAACAGGTCCCAGCGCTTGAAGTTCTCGCGATCGGCGTAGCCGGTCACGTCCACCGTGCCGCTCACCGTGGCGCCATCTTCCAGATCCAGGCCGTTAGCCGGAGCAGCCGCAACCGCCGCAGCCGGAGCCTCAGCCTCTTCGACCGCAGCCTCTTCGGCCTCAACCTCAGGCGCCGCGGCCGGAGCCTCAGCGTTGGCCAGGGTGAAGTTGGTCATGTACTCGTCGTAGTTCGACTTCACACTCTCGACGATGCGCAGGCTGAAGGCATGATCGCCATCAGGGAACTTGGTCGTGTCCAGGGTGACGGTGAACTCGCCAGGGGTGTCGCCGGAGGCAACCCAGATCTTTCCGCTGTCAGCGCCGCCAGGCAGGACAAACAGATCCCAGCGCTTGAAGTTTTCGCGATCGGCATAGCCGGTGACATCCACCGTCCCGCTGACCGTCGCGCCGTCAGCCAGCGCCAAGCCATTGGCGGTTACAGGGGCGGGAGCCGGTGCAGGCGCAGGCGCTGCAGCGACCGGAGCCTCAACCTCTTGCTCTACCGGTGCAGCCGGAGCAGGCGCAGCGGCGGGAGCGCCAGCGTTGGCGATGGTGAAGGGCGTGACATACTCGGTGTAGTTCTGGCGCGGGCTGGTTACCACGCGCAGGCCGAGCGCATGCTCGCCATCGGGGTACTTGGTGGTGTCCAAGTCAACGCTGAACTCGCCGGCAGTGCTGCCAGAGGCAACCCAGAGCTTGCCGCTGTCATTGCCGCCAGGGAAGACGAACAAGTCCCAGCGCAGGAAATTGGCATCATCGGCATAGCCGGTGATGGTAACAGCGCCGCTGACGGTAGCGCCGTCAGCAGGTGAGGTGATGCCATTCTCGGTCTGCGCGCTGACCAGCAGCGGCGTCGCGACGAGAGATGCGAGGATGGTCAGTACCAGCACCATCCGAAGCCATTTGTTGCGGAACATTGTGAAAGTGCCTCCTTGTGTGTTTGGCTATGGTTTGGATGTTCCTAGTCGATAGTCAACAATGAACACGGTCTGCCGGTTTGAGCGCCTGCAGACCGCGTGCATCACTAACAACGCCTGCTATTTATATCATACACGGGGCGATTTGTCAATCAGCAGCACAGGCTTGTCAAGGAAATCGCAACAGATGCGCGTACGGCCGGCTGTTGGCGCCCGGCCGATCTCATGGCATAATGGCAGCCTATTTTGCACTGGAGGTGGCGCGATGCGCTTCGAATTTGCGACTACGACCCGGATTGTGTTCGGCCCTGGAGCGGCCCGAGAGCTGGCCGCCATGGCCGCCCAACTGGGCAGCCGGCCGTTGGTGATCACCGGCCAGCATGCTGAGCGCGCTGAGTGGCTGGTGCGGCAGTTGCAACAGGCCGGTCTTTCGCCTGCGTTGTTCTCAGTCAACGGCGAGCCGACGGTCGCGACTGCGCTCGATGGCGTGCAGCAGGCCCGTGCTGCCGGCTGTGACCTGGTGATCGGCCTGGGCGGCGGCAGCGTGCTGGACGCGGCCAAGGCCATCGCCGCGCTGCTGGCCAACGGCGGCGAACCGTTGGACTACCTGGAGGTGGTCGGCCGCGGCCAGCCACTCGCCAAGGTATCCCTGCCCTGTATCGCCGTACCCACCACGGCTGGCACCGGCTCTGAGGTGACGCGCAACGCCGTGCTGGGCTCGCCTGAACACCGGGTCAAGGCCAGCCTGCGCAGCCCGCTGATGCTGCCGACCGTGGCCGTGGTCGATCCGGAGCTGACTCACTCCGTGCCGCCGGACGTGACGGCGGCCAGCGGCCTGGATGCGCTGACCCAATGCCTGGAGCCCTTCGTATCACCGCGCGCCAACCCGCTGACGGATGCCGTGTGTCGCGAGGGCATGCAGCGCGCCGCCCGCTCGCTCCACCGGGCCTACCTGGACGGCAGCGACGCAGCAGCGCGTGAGGACATGGCGCTGGCCAGCCTGATGGGCGGCCTGGCGTTGGCCAATGCCGGCTTGGGCGCGGTACATGGCTTCGCCGGCCCCATCGGCGGCATGTTCACGGCCCCGCACGGCGCCATCTGCGCGCGACTGCTGCCGCGGGTGATGCAGGCCAACCTGCAAGCTTTGCTGCAACGCGCTCCCGCCTCGCCCGCCCTCTCCCGTTACGATGAAGTTGCGCGCCTGCTAACCGGCGCCCCGGCTGCGCTGGCTGCCGACGGCGTCGCCTGGGTCAGCGACCTGGTTGAAGCCATGCACATCCCGCGTCTGGCCGTGCATGGCATCGATCCGGCTGACATCCCCGAGATCGTCCACAGCGCCCAGCAGGCAAGCAGCATGAAAGCTAATCCGATCCCGCTCACTGGCGACGAGTTGGCAGCCATCCTGCAGCAAGCCATTTGACCCCCCGCCGCGCTGTCATGCTGTGGCCGCCGAAGCATCTCCCCTTGTTGCATGGTGCTGCCCGCCCTCGCAAATTTGGCGCGCTGTCAGGCTTGTGGTAAAATCCGCAGCGTTGTTGGGGTGTCGTCTAATTGGCAGGACAGCTGACTCTGGATCAGTAAGTTGGGGTTCGAGTCCCTGCACCCCAGCCAAAAACCCGTGATTGCGACTAGTTGACAAGGTGTTCAGCTAGTCGCTTTTGCGTATTACGACTAACTGACATTTTTCCTCCATGACTAACTGACTCGGTCCGTGCCGCCGCTGGCTGATGACTAACTGACTCGACGCAGCCGGCTCCGCCCGATGACTTACTGACTCGAAGCAGCCGGCCCCGCTCGATGACACACTAACTCGCAG
>JBFYTD010000027.1:0-11042 GCA_041300885.1 Anaerolineae bacterium
CGAGTTTATGAACGTGTTGCGGTGCATCTGGCCCAGACGCACGAACTCCGCCTGCTCCAGGCCAGGGATTGTCTGCAGGATGCGCTGCTGCTCTGGCCACCTGATGTTGGTCTGGAAGCCGACGATATTGAAGAGCGTGCCGGCCTGGTCGTCCTGGCGCAGTTGCACCACGGCATAGGGACGCCGGCCGGTGCGTGGATCGCGCAGCCCAACCGGCCGCATCGGACCAAAAGCCAGCGCCTCCACGCTGCGGCTCGCCAGCACCTCGATGGGCAGGCAGCCCTCGAAAAAGCGCTCGGCCTCCGGGTCTGTCTCGAACGAGCGCAACTCGATGCGTTCGGCTCCCCGCACCGCCTCGACAAACGCTTCGTACTGCGCACGGTCCAGTGGACAGTTGATGTAATCCCCCTCGGATTGGCCGCTATCGCGGTCATAGCGACTTTGCCGCCAGGCCGGCGGCATGGCGATGCTCTCCAGGGTGACGATGGGAGCCAACGCATCGTAGAAATAGAGCTGTGACTGGCCGGCAAACTGACCAATCTGCCCTGCCAGGCGGCTGGCGGTCAAGGGGCCGGTGGCCAGGATCGTCAGGCCAGCCGGTATCTCCTCCACCTCCGCGCGCAGCACATCGATGCGCGGATGAGCGGTCACAACTTGGGTGACGGCCTGCGAAAAGCCCTCGCGATCGACCGCCAGCGCGCCGCCGGCCGGCAGCGCATGGGCGTCGGCGCAGGCAACCACCAGCGAACCCAGGCGGCGCATCTCTTCCTTGAGCAGACCCAGCGCCCTGTCCAGCCGGGTCGATCCCAGGCTATTGCTGCACACCAGCTCGGCGAACTGGTCGGTAACATGGGCTGGCGTCTGGCGCAACGGACGCATCTCAACCAGCCGCACGTCCAGGCCGCGCTGTGCCAGTTGCCACGCCGCCTCGCAGCCAGCCAATCCAGCGCCTACAATCGTCACATCGCTCATTCTTGTCACCTTCGAAGCAGAAAATCCACGCTAAATCGTTATACGAATGATCGGATAGCCTTAAATCAGATCATTTTCCCCCACCCATGGCGCCAGGTCAATGACCGTAACCGGCCCCTGGCGTAGGATGCGCGGGGGTGCAGTGGTCAGGTCGAGCACGGTGGAAGGCACGCCGCCCGGGCAGGCGCCGCCGTCGACGACGGCATCGATCCGGCCAGTAAGCTGAGCCATAACTTCCCCGGCCATCAGCGGGCTGGCATAGCCGGAGAGGTTGGCGCTGGTCACGGCCAACGGCTGGCCGGCCAGTTCCAGAAGCCGCAGCGCCACGGGGTGATCGGGCACACGCACGGCCACGGTCTGGCTGCCTGCCGTGACGATATCTGGCACCGCTGGCCCGCAAGGCAGCACCAGCGTCAATGGTCCCGGCCAGAAGCGACCGGCCAGCGCGTGCATCCGGGCCGATGGCTCGATTCCCAGCAGGGTGGCCTGCGTCAGGTTAGCCAGCAACACAGGGATGGCCTTCTCGGGTGGACGGCTCTTGGCCCAATAGATGCGGGCTACACTGGTCGGGTTCCAAACCAGCGCGCCCAGCCCATAGACCGTATCGGTAGGAAATGCTACCAAGCCGCCGGCGCGCAGGATGGCCGCAGCCTGCTCCAGTGCATCGGGCGACTGGCCACCGAGAAGGAGGGTATGGATGGCTCTTGGTTGGGGGGTGATGCGCTCCATGCGTAGGTTGAAAACAAGCGAGCAGCGCTGGGCGCTGCTCGCTGCACTTGCATCTATTGCGTCAGGGCGCCTCAGGTTTGGATGCGGACGATGCGCTCACGGAAAGCATAGTCGGTCAAGACCTCGATCAGAGCGTGGGGAAAGCTGCGACGGGCCATCTCGCCTACGGCGCTGCCCTGACTGGCGCCAACCTCCAGCAGGACGACGCCGCCTGGCTTGAGGTAGCTGGGCGCCTGCTCCAGCAAGCTGCGGATGAAGTCCAGGCCATCCGCGCCGCCCAGCAGCGCCTGCGTTGGCTCGTAGTTGACGATGCCGGGCGCCAGGTCGCGCCATTCGTGGGTGGCCACGTAGGGCAGATTAGCGGCAATTACATCGACCGGCTCTGGCAGCGGCGCCAGCAGATCGCCAGCCAGGAACTGGATGCGGTGCTCCAGTCCGTGACGTCGTGTGTTGGCCTGGGCTACCTCCAGTGCATCCTGTGAGATATCCACGGCGTAGATGAAAGCTGTTTCGGTGTTGGCGGCCACGGCCACGCTGACCGCGCCGCTGCCCGTGCCGATGTCGGCCACGAGGAAACGACCGCTTGGCTTGCTGCCGTTGCGACCGTTGGAGCGCAGCGCATCGTACTGTAAGGCTACGTCCAGCACCATGTCCACCAACAGCTCCGTCTCTGGTCGGGGGATTAAGACCCGCTGATCGACGATGAAATCAAGCCCATAGAAAGCCTTCTCGCCCACCAGATAGGCCACGGGTTCGTGCTGGCAGCGCCGCACTACCAGCCGCTCCAGGCATTGGCGCTCGTCCTCGGTCAGCAGACGATCGGGATGGGCGTAGAGTTGCGCACGGGTGCAGCCGAGAACGTAGCCCAGGAGCACCTCGCTGTCCAGCTTAGGCGAGTCGACGCCGTTGCTGGTCAGCCGCTGTGTGGCTGCGACCAGCGCCAGGCCGGCGGTGGTATTGTCGGCCAGGTGCCACTGGAAGGCCTGGAGCGGTTGGCCGACAGGCGCCTGGCGGCGAGACCGATCTTTCGATCCATTCACAACGAGCCACTCATTGCTTTTCACGGGTTGGCTTCGCTCCTTTGCGAATTCGGGCGTCATTGCTCGCTTTGGTACCTTTCGGTTTTAGTTAGTTTCATACATCCCCCAAACGGGCCATCTTCTCCGCTTGTTCCGCAGTCGTCAAGGCATCGATCAACTCGTCCAGGTCGCCTTCCAGGATGCTGTCCAAGCGATGCAGGGTGAGGCCAACGCGGTGATCGGTCACGCGATTCTGAGGGAAGTTGTAGGTGCGTACCTTTTCGCTGCGCTCACCGGACCCGACCTGGCTGCGCCGCGCCTCCGTCTGCTCGTCACGCTGGCGCTCCATCTCCAGGGCGTAAAGCCGCGCCCGCAGGATCTGCATGGCGCGCGCACGATTCTGAAGCTGCGACTTTTCATCCTGGCAGGAGATCACCAGCCCTGTCGGCAGATGGGTCAGGCGCACTGCCGAGTCGGTGGTGTTGACGCTTTGGCCGCCAGGCCCGCCGGCGCGGAAGACGTCGATGCGGATCTCGTTGGCGTTGATCTCCACCTCGACCTCGCTCATCTCCGGCAGGACAGCTACGGTAGCGGTAGACGTATGGATTCTGCCCTGCGACTCGGTCACCGGCACGCGCTGCACGCGGTGTACGCCGCTCTCATGCTTGAGGCGTGAATAGGCTCGCTGGCCGCGCACCGAGAAGATCACTTCCTTCAAACCGCCCACGCCGGTCTCGCTTTGGCTGAGTAGTTCAACCTTATAGCGCTTCGCCTCAGCCCAGCGGGCATACATGCGATACAGATCGGCCGCGAACAAGCCGGCCTCGTCACCGCCTGTGCCAGCCCGGATCTCGACGATCACGTTCTTGTCGTCGGCCGGATCGGAGGGGAGCAACATGACCTGCAAGGTTTGCTGCAAGGTCTCGACCGTCTCGCGCAGCCGTTCGACCTCCTCGCGCGCCATCTCGACCATCTCAGGGTCCTGGCCCTCCTCGGCCAGCAAGGCGCGGGCTTCCAGCATCTCTCGCTCAGCATCCCTGTAGCTGCGGTAGGTCTCGACCAGCGCCTCCAGATCGGAGCGCTCCTTGGCCAGCTTGGCCATCTGTTCGTAGTCGGTGCCAGCCGAAGAGTCCGCCATCAAGGCGCCAATTTCGTCGAAACGTTTTTCTACGTTGATCAGACTTTCAAACATATTTTGCCATTCTTTGCGGGTCGCTATCGGGCGAATACGCCCAATCGAAAAAGCCAGCGGCTGCCATCGCAGGCATCCGCTCGAACCAGATTGTACCACAATCTGGCGGGACGGAAGAATGTTTCTTCCCTGCAATTGCCCTACGGCTGTGCCGTCAGCACGGGCGCGGCCTGCAAGCGCTGCAACAGGTGGGCCATCTGCGTGCGCGCCATCACGGTCAGCTCCGGGTTGCCGGCCGCCTCTGCCAACTCGGCCGCCCGCTCAAAGGCGCTCATCGCCTCCTGGTAGCGGCCCTCAGCATCCAGCGCGCCGCCCAACACTAACTGTGCACGAGCGGAAGCCGGATCCAGAGTCGTGGCCGTGTTAAGATCATCAATGGCCCTGCCAGTCTGCATAACGCGCAGATACGATTGGCCGCGCTCGGTGAAGAATTGCGCTTCATTGCCTTGGAGCAGACCACGGGCTTGCTGCCACGACTGCTCTGCTGCGGCCCGGTCGCCCAGCACATCGGCCACGACGCCATGCAAGATCAACAAACTGGGGTTAGCAGGATCGACGACGATGGCCTCGTTCAGCGCCTGATAGCCCGCTGCCAGGTCGTCATTGGCCAGCGCAGTCTCTGCGCGCAACTGCAAGCGATACGACTCGCGCACGACCGGATCCACAGGGAAGAGACGCGGGAGGACGAGGGCAAACAGCGCAACGACAGCCAGCAATGCCAGTGCCAAGCTGCCGATCCGCCACAGCCTGCGCCGTTGCCGCTCAGCCACCTTCTGGTCGATCCACCACCACCAACGGGCCGGGTCGGGCTTGGCGGTCTGCCGCGCTGCTGCCAGGCGAGCGCTGCCCTGCCAGGCCCGCAGCACCCGTGAGCCGCGCGATTCCAGCCGCTCTTGCAGGCTCTGCCAGCGCGCTTCTTCGGCCCGGATATCGCCCCCTGTGGCCTGCAAGTGCGGCAGCAAATCCGTAATCTGATCCAGCCGGCTATACAACTCGGCAGCACTGGCTGGGTCTGTCAGGTTGATCAGGCGTTCTTCGCTCTGCGACAGAAGCTGGCGCAGGTCATCGGTCGGGGTGACTCGCCCGGTATCAGGCGCAACTGCCATCGGCGACTCCTTCGCGTACCTAAGGTTGCTCTACGGCTGCCAGCACGGGATCGAGATAGATCTCGCCGAACAGCTCGCTCTGGTGAGCATGCAATCGACCGCGTTTGATCATTTCCAGCACTGCCCACAGGCTGACGACAATGTCGATCCGACCGCCGGCCTTACCGACGACGCGCTGAAACGATATCTGCCTGCCTTCGCTCATCAACTGCTCGATCCACTCGATTTTCTCGCGCACAGTGACTTTGCGAGCCGTGACCAGCATGCCAACCGGCTGCAGATCCTCTTCTCGCTCCAGCAAGCGCTGCAAGGCCGCGAGGAGATCGTCCAGGCTGATTGCCTCCCAGTCGATGCGGGTTTCCATGGGCGGCGGCGAGGCAACGCGCACATAGCCGCGGCGCCCCTGATCCTCCAGTTGCCTCAGGAACCCTGCCGCCTGCTTGAATTTCTTATAATCACGCAGACGCCGGGCCAACAACTCGGCCGGGTCATCCTCTTCCTCCTCTTCGACGGCTGGCGGCTTGGGCAAGAGCAAGCGGGACTTGATCAGCAGCAGCTTGGCAGCCACCACCAGGAAGTCGGCGATAACATCTGCCTGCACCTGGCCAATAGCCTGCAAGTGCTCAATGAATTGGTCAGCGACCAGCGCCAGGGAGATGGCAGTGATATCCAGTTCGTTCTTCTGAATCAGGTGAAGCAGGAGGTCCAGCGGCCCCTCAAAAAGGGGCAGGCGCACCAGATAAGTGTCCGTCTGGGGAATAGCGTCGCCCAGGATCGGTGGAGAAGTCAATGTCAACTCAGTCATTCGACAATCTAAAGGGTCAGGAAACGCTGACCATTGGCTGCCATCTGGTCCAGGATGCGCTTGGTGTCAGCAAAGTCGACGCCGGCGATGCGCTCAACCCTGCTGCCGCTCGCACGCAGCGCTTGCTCGGCCTGGTAGGGGACGCCAGCCACTCCACCCACGATGGTTACGTTCTGGGCCTGCTTGGCGTCGTCCAGCGAAAAGCCCGCAGTGGGCCGGAAGCGACCGACGTACTGTTCAGCCGCTTGCCAATCCTGCTGCGCCCAGGAATCGGCTGTCTGCCAGAAGAGGATGTAGTGGCCGATCTGTCGAACGCCGCCCGGTTGAGCGGCGCTCTGCACAGCGCGCACGCTGTCCAGCAGCATGTTCTTCCAAACCGGTTGCTTGAGCCACGTTTCGCCGGGGCAACTGGTGTCGTTGCGGGGGAACTCCTTGTGCCCGAGAATATTCTGCTCCGTGATGGCCAATTCCTGCATCAGCCAGGCGCACAAGTGAGCCGCAGCATCAATCTGGATCTGGGGCGGCGTGGCATAGGTGAACGTGCCGGAAACGCAAATGCCTACGCTGTAGTCGTTGTTGTGATTTACGTGATATGACACGGTCTCCAGGCGCTGCGTCTGGTAGATCGCGCCATCGGGCTTAACGTAGTAGTGATAGCCGATGCCGGGCCAGTCCTGGGTCTCAACGTGATACTTGGCCACGTGTTCCACCGGCACGGTGCCGGCTACTGCGCTGTGATGGATACAGAGGTGGGTGATGGCCTTGAGCCTGCGAGTCGCATAGGTCTTGGTGGGATGCTTCTGAAGTTGATCGACTAGGTCATGCATGGGCGGCTTGGGCACGCCGCCTGGCGAGACGCCGCCGCCCTGCTGAAGCTGCGCCTTGAGCCGTGCGATCTCGGCCTGCTGAGCCGCGAGGGCCGTGGACTGCTGGCTAACTTGGCGCTCGATCTCTGCGACGCGCTGGTTGCGCGCCTCCAGCTCGCGCTCCATGCGCGCCAGGTTGAGTTGCGCCTCGGCTAACTCATCTTCGCGCTGTTGGAGTTGGCCCTGCACGTCGGCGGCCGCTGCCTGGGTGTTGCGCTCAGACTCAACGGCCATGTTGCGCGCTGCGGCAGCAGCTTGAGCTTGCATCTCTTCCACCCCGGCGCTCAGACGCCCTACCTCAGCTTTGAGACGCTCTACGTCAGCGCGCGCCTCGATCAACTCCCGCTGCTGCACCAGCAGATCCTGTCCAACCAGCCGCAGGCGAATCTGTCCGCCGACCTCCTCAAGGGCGACCCGCTGAAAGTATTGAGTCAGCAACCCGGTCGCAGGATCGACAAACTGCTCGGTCAGGGGATAACCCGTTACGTCCAAACCGTAGCGGCGGTACCAATCCGCAAAGGGCCCGCGCACCCATTTCTGGGTAACCGACTCAAAGAGTGCGTTCGTCGGGGGAGTTTCGTTGTTTGCCACAGTAAGGGTCGCTCCTTTAACGCTGCTACTTCACCGCTGTTGGCGGGTTTGATACCCAACGGACAGGCACGGAAAAAAGGACACGGCGCCCCAGCGAGGCAGCCTAGCCCCTGCACGACGCTCTGCGCTTTGCTGAGGTCCCGGCCATTATACTACGACTTTGTGTATTCGTCCATGATCACGCGGTCACCTTCAACATAGCGCCAGAGTGCAACTTGCAGATTTGGCCGATCTGTGTTAGTATCATGCCATAAAGCCCTGCTGTGTACGTGATGTACTTTCTACGTTTTGAGCCAACACTAGTCCGAAGGGTTGCGATAGTTTGCCGGACAACACGATAGCCCCTGGCCTCGCCAGGACTGGCAAGGTGAAAGTCGACAATGAGCAACCCACCTGCGTAAGCAGGTTCAAAACCCGATGACACACGGCACGGCGGGGAACCTTGATCGTCGAGGCCATCGGTATTCCAGCCGATGGCCTTTGTTTGAAGGAAAGGACGGCATCGCTTCATGCTGCGGGAACGGGTAGCCGGCGATATTTATGTCTTTCGCAGTGAGATGTATCTCCAGGTGACGGCAGGGGTGATCGTCACCGACGAGGGGGCGGTGGTGGTGGACACGCTGCCATTTCCCCAGGAGACTGTTAAGTTGCGTGAATTTGCCCTGCGTCGCTGTCCCCAGGGCATTCGTTACGTCATCACCACCCACGCGCACGCCGATCACACCCACGGCAGCTACTTGTTCACCGGGGCTCAGATCATCAGTCACCGCCGCACCCGCGAGTTTCTGGTCAAATACGGCGAGCAGAGCCTGGTCCAGGCCAAGAACCAGACTCCGGAACTTTCGCCGGTCCAATTACGGCTGCCAGAGATCACCTTCGACAGCATGCTGATTCTGCGGCTGGGCGGCAAAACGATCACCCTGCGTCACTCGCCGGGCCACAGCCCCGATGTGATCACGGTGCGGGTGAAAGAAGACAAAGTTCTCTTCGCCAGCGACACCATCCTACCTGTGCCTTACCTGGACTTTCCCGGCGGCGGCAACATGGACGACCTGCGCCGCTCGCTGCGCGGCATTGAGATCGCCGGCCTGGAGAACGTGGTGCAGGGCCACGGCGAAGTGCTGCTGCGCGGGGAAATCCGCAACACCATCACATCCAGCCTCAAGTACCTGGACTGCATCGAGCAGTTGGTGGAGCAGCACGTCGCCAGCGGCGCTCCGGTGGAGGCGCTGCTCAAGACCAGCATCGAGCAGTGCGGGCGCTCGCGCATTCCTCTCAACGGCATGGTCCAACGCCTGCACCAGGCCAACCTGTTCTACCTCTACCAGATCAAGACTGGCCGCCCCTTTGCTCGCACGCAGTAGATGTAGATTCGGAACGTGCATTCCTTGACCCCCCGTGCGTGTCATGTTATACTATGCACAATTGAATAGCACGTAGAACCTTCGGGGCAGGGTGAGGCAGGCAGGATCGCCAATCGGCGAGCCAGCCAGCCAATTCCCGATCGACGGTGGAGGCAGCCTCATTGGCTGCCTGAGCCCGTGACCCGCTGCGGCGGTGGATCTGGTGCGGGCCGGTATGACCGGCCCAAGGCCAGAGCCGACGGTATAGTCCGGATGAAAGAAGGTCGAGGTGCTGCGCTGTGCTGTGCGCCAACGCGCACGGCGCTGCGCATTGTCTGTCAGCAGCCTCACGTCTCTTGTCTTCTCTACACCCCGCGGTTCGGTCTACGAACACCCGCGGGGTGTTGTTGTTCTGGCCGGCCGCGACTGGGAAGAAGCATGGACACGGTGCTGCTGAGTATGTACGCACCCTAACCCCGACCTGGTTGACAGCAGACCACGTCGGGGTTTTTCGTGACAGGCAGGTACCTATGTGGGTTGCAAACCGGATGACCAAAGAGGCTACTAACACCCAACCATCGACCGCCAGATCCTGGCGCAGGCACCTCAAGGTCGAGTGGCTATTGGCGCCGCTGGTGCTGGCAGCAGCGATCCTGCTCTGGGATGCGTTGGTACGTTGGCAGGAGTACCCCGCCTTCATCCTACCCGCGCCAGCCGTGGTCGCACGCAAGTTTGTGCTGGTAGCTGCCAACGGCGCCTTGTGGTATCACACCCAACTGACCCTGCTGGAGATCTTCGCCGGCATGCTGTTGGGCCTGGGCTCGGCGCTGGTGCTAGGCTACCTGCTGGCCAAGTCCAGAAGACTGGAGCGGTTGCTGTCACCCTATCTGGTAGCCTCGCAGGCCATCCCGATCATCGCCCTGGCCCCCTTGCTGGTGATATGGATCCAGTCGCCGGGCCTCAGCAAGGTGTTGATCGTGGCGTTGACCATCTTCTTTGCCGCACTGATCAACACAATCGTCGGCATTCGTTCGGTCGAACCGGACCTGTTAGCGCTGATGCAATCGCTGCAAGCCAGCCGCTGGCAAATCCTCTTCAAGTTGGAGATTCCTGCGGCCATGCCGGTGCTGCTGGGCGGGCTGAAGATCGGCGTCACCCTGGCAGTGATCGGCGCCGTGGTGGCCGAGTTCGTCGGCGCCGACCGCGGTCTGGGCTACCTGATCAATCTCGCGCGCGGCATCCTGGACACGCCGCTGCTCTTCGTGGCCCTGATCACGCTGGTGGTCATCGCCGTTCTGCTCTATAGCGCAGTCAGTCTGCTGGAGCACAAAGTGCTGGCCTGGCAGCGCATCCATTGATAGGATCATGCCACCAGAAAAGTCATTACTTCGGAAGAAATGATTTTTCTGGCGCCTCTCCGCAACACCCTAGGAGATATTATGTCAAAAAGCGTCTTGATCACCAGCCTGCTTCTGGCCGCCGTCGTCCTACTGGCCGGCTGTGTGGCGCCGGCTGGCCCTGTAGTAGTCACACCTGACGCCAATCAGACGGCACAGCCAGCCCAACCAGCCGAGCTGCAGCCGGTAACGCTGGGCCTGGGCTACATTCCCAGCGTGCAGTTTGCACCTTTCTACGTGGCCCGCGATAAGGGCTTCTTCGCCGAGCAGGGGCTGGATGTGCAGTTCCAACATGGCGTTGAAACCGACTTCTTCAAGCTGGTGGGAGTCAACCAGATGCAATTTGCCGTCGGCAGCGGCGAGCAGGTGATCCTGGGCCGCTCACAGGGACTACCACTGACCTACGCGTTGGCCTGGTACAACCAGTTCCCGGTAGCAGTGATGTCGCTGGCCGAGCAGGGTCTGGACACACCGCAGGCGCTGGAGGGACAGCGCGTCGGCATCCCTGGCCTGTTCGGCGCCAGCCTGGTAGCCTGGAAGGCGCTGGTCTATGCGGCCGGCGTGGACGAGAGCCAGGTCAAGCTGGAGAGCATCGGCTTCACCCAGGCCGCCGCGGTCAGTGAAGGCCGCGTCGATGCTGCGCTGGACTACGTGGTCAACGGCCCGGTGCAACTGCGCCTGGCCGGCCGGGACGTCAACGTCATCCGCGTCTCCGACTACATCGACCTGCCCTCCAACGGCCTGATCACCAACGAGCAGACCATCGCCGAGAACCCAGACCTGGTGCAACGGGTGATCAACGCCTCGCTGGCTGGCATCCGCTATACCCTGACCAACCCCGACGAGGCTTTTGCCATCAGCCTGCAGGCCGTGCCCGAGGCCGGCGGCGACAACGAGGCCGCCAACCGGGCGATCTTCGACGCCTCCCTGGCGCTGTGGCAGGCCAACGACGCCGAGCTGGGCCTTTCTGATCCCGCAGCCTGGCAGGAGGCATCCGACTTCATGAGCGAGATGGGCCTGAT
>JBFYTD010000297.1:0-4070 GCA_041300885.1 Anaerolineae bacterium
CGGGCGATCTGCGCGCGCAGCTCCAGGTCGGCCACCAGTTCGCCGGCGTGGTGGCCCAGGCTGTGTACCTGCTCGATGCCCAGGATGCGCGCCGCCTCCTCGGCCTCCAACAGGCGCGTCGTAGCCACAGCCTGCCGCGTGGTGGCTGCATCCTGCGTGCCGATATCGCCCAGTGTGCAGTTGACCGAGACGATCTTTACGCCGCGCTGGGCCAGCAGCGCCACCGTGCCGCCGCTGATCGTCTCCAGGTCGTCGGGATGCGCTGCTACAACGATCAGCCGCCGCACGTCATCGAAGGCTTCGATACCCATCAGCTCCGTCATGCGTCACCTCTTGATCAATTTCACCAATATGCCTCGCTTGGGGGTCGCCTCATTATAGATGAGACAGGTGGAATGTCAAACCGGTTCTGCTGAGCCGGGCAGGCGCTGGCATCATCTGCGCTTGGTCGATTGCCCCACCCGCGCTATAATGTTCGCACCTGACAACCGTGAGGCATCCCTGTTGAAGCACGAACGTTCCCTGATCACGCTCATCCTCCTGCTAGCATTTGGCCTGCGCCTCTGGGGGCTGGACGACCGCAATATCTGGTGGGACGAAGGGCTGGTGGCCTGGGCCGCGCGCCTGCCGGCCGCGGCCATCGTCGACTGGACCGCGCACGATGTGCATCCGCCGCTCTATTTCCTGCTCCAGCGAGGGTGGTGGTTTGCAGTGGGCGACGGCGAGTTCGTCATGCGCTACACCTCGGTGTTAGTCGGCACCTTGGGCGTGGCCTTCGTCTACCTGTTGGGTCGGACCCTGGGCGGACCGCTGGCCGGGCTGCTGGCCGCGCTTTTCCTGGCCCTCTCAACCTTCGCCGTGAGCTGGTCGCAGGAGATGCGCATGTACATCGGCGCGTCGGCCGCGGCCACCGCCGCGCTGTGGGCCGCGCTGCGCTATTGGCAGACCGGCCGCTGGCGCTACTGGGGGCTGTATGTGCTGGCCGCCGCGACTGGACTGTGGTTGCTATACCTATCCGTCTCGGTTTTGATCATCGCCAACCTGGCCTTCCTATGGATTTGGATCGGACGGCGCCTACCTATGCAGGCCGTGCTGCGCTGGGCTGCGGCCCAGGCGTTGGCTGTGGCGCTGTTCCTGCCCTGGCTGGCCTATGCCTTGCCCCGCATGCCCTCCTGGTCGACGGCTGAACCCTTTACCATCGCTTTCTTCTTGCAGCTCTATGCCACCACGCTGGCCATTGGGGTCTCGGTCAACCTGGAGCGCTACCTGCTGCCGGTGCTGTTGGTGATGGTCCTGTTGGCTGTGGGGACGCTACTGGCCTGGCGGCGGACCGGCTCCGTCGAGCAGCGGGCCGGTCTGGTGATGCTGCTGCTGGGGCTGCTGCTGCCGGCCCTACTGGTTTACATCGTCTCGCTGCCGATCCACCTGTTCTACGCACCGCGCCTGGCCCCGCGCTACCTGATCCCACTGGCGGCCTGCTTCTACACCCTGTTGGCGTTGGGACTGGCCGCGGTGGCCCAAAAGCAGCGCTGGCTGGCAGCGGCCGGCACGCTGTTGGTGGTCGGCGTGGCCGCGCTGGGCCTGCTGTCCTTCTACCCCGACCGCATTCGCCGCGACGACCTGCTCTCGTTGGCCGCCACCATCGACGCCCAGCGCCAGCCGGGCGACGCCGTGCTGCTCTACAGCGACCGCGACTGGCCGCTCTTCGCTGCGCAGGTCGCCGGCGACTGGCAAGGCGTGCCCAACGGCGCACAGATGGAGGAGGCGCGCGCGGGCTGGCTGCTGGAGCCGCTGTGGCAGGCCGGCGAGGGTCTCTGGCTGGCGACGACCCCCGACGCGGTGCGCATGGACCCGCAGGGCTACGTGCGCCGCTGGCTGGAGGAGCAAGCCATGGCGGTGACGACCTGGGACCACGGTGAGAACACGCTGGCCTTCTACGCCAAGACACCGCAGCGGGCCGGGCAGGTAGCCGCCCTACGCCCCGGCTTCGATCTGCCGCACGGCGCGACGACCGTCCAAACCGGCCCGCTGAAGGCGGTCGCCCTGCCGCTGACCCGCTACCCGATCGGCGACACAGTGCATCTGGCGCTGTTCTGGCGCGAGCCGCCGGCCGGCGACGTGCAGGTGACGCTGCAAGGGCCGGCCACACGCCAGTTCGACGTCCCTGCCGCGGCCCTGCCCGCCGGTCCCAGCCGCCAGCAGGTCGATCTGCCTCTGACCGCCGACCTGCCGGCCGGGCGCTATCGGGTCCTGGTGCAGGTGGACGGCCAGCAGCCGATTGAGGCCGGACGTATCCAGGTGGTGCCATCTGCCCTGACCGGCGACGCCGCGCTGGACGCGGCGGCCACGCCGCTGGACGTGCGCCTGGGACCATCGATCCGCCTGCTGGGCTACGATCTGGCGCAGGATGCGGTGCAGCCGGGCGGAGCGCTGGATGTGACGCTCTACTGGCAGGCCGAGCAGCCGGTGAGCGGCCGCGCCAAGGTCTTCACCCACCTGCTGGGCGACGTTTGGAATGCGGCCAGCGGCAACTTCATCTGGGGCCAGGTGGACAGTGAACCGCTGAACGGGCAGGCCCCGACCACCACTTGGGCGCCGGGCGCAGTGATCGCGGATCGCTACCTGATCCCCGTGGCGCCCGACGCGCCGACCGGGCTGTATCGGCTGGAGGTGGGGTTGTACGGGTTGGTGGACGGCCAGCGCCTTCCGGTGTTTGATACAGATGGCCAGCCGTTGGGGGATGCGGTCAACCTGGGGCCAGTGCAGGTGAACCGCGAGGAGTAGACAGTGAACCGAGCCACGCTTCCTCTCGCGCTGTGGCCGGTCTCCTCGCCTACACCTGCACTGCGCGCAGGCGCAAGTGTCCTCTGAACCGGCGAGCCAGGGTGACCGAGCCACGCATCTCTCACGCTGTGGCCGGTCTCCTGACCGAGCCACGCCGGGGGTTGATAAAACATCTACAGCGAATTTGACAATTCTGCGTGACAGGCGTAAACTTTCGTCATTCTACAGGAGGTTAAGCTCAATGCACTGCGAAATGACCATCTTTGTCTTCAGTACCCCTATACGGATCGCTGCCGTTCTCACCGCCAGCGTTCCCTCGCGCAGTGCGCCCTGTAGCTGTTAGCTTGTCATAATTTGGCAGCAACAGCCGTGGGTGCATTCGCCAGCCCCACGGTTTTTTGTTGTCTGCGACTCGTGCGAGTCCAACGCCGTGGGGCCTGTCCGGCACAGCCCACGGCGTTTTCTTTGGCGCAAAAGAAACCGGGCTTCAAGGTTGCGGACGCCGAGCGCGGCGTTTTGCAGGGCCGTGAAAGTGCCGAGACCATGCGAGTTACAGGAATCCGGTTTCTGAGCCGCCAGAAAGGAGCAAGGTGTAATGGTGCAACTAACTAATCGACCACGGAGCAGCTCTTCTCAGGGAGGAGCGCCCCGACCAACCGCCTCATCCACGCTCTATCGCAGTGGATGCAACCAGAGGCAACGCTCTCGCCGGCAATCGACGTGCTGGCTGGCATGCGAGAGGCGCTGCTAGATCATGCCGAATTGACCTCATCGTGATGGTACATTTGGCCTCTGCTAGCGGCTGCGGCAATCGCCATCCCCGTTGGCATGAAGCATTTCATGCTGGTTGAGCGCTAAGCCAAGCGGACCGGGCGGCTTAAGTGGAACGGTGACACCGGATCCCCACAGCCCACCCGGCTGCAGAAACCATGATGAAACAACCCCAAACCATTCAGGAGCTCGTGCAGTGTACGAGCTCCTTTTTTTTGTCTGCCCGAAGATAGTAGGAATTGCACTGTGGTCAGAAGTGTGGATAATAGCCCACAGAAGACTGTGGTAATCAATCATGATGAAGGTAATGACTAACATGATCAAAACTGTTCAAATGACCATAGACGAGACCCTGCTGGAGCAGGTGGACTCTACCAGCGATCGACTGGGCATCAGCCGCTCCGCCTTCATCCGCGAGGCCCTGCAACAGGCTATGGAGCGCATCCGCGTCGCCGAGCTTGAGCGAAAACACGCCGCTGGCTATGCCCGTAAGCCTGTGGAGCCTGGCGAGTTTG
>JBFYTD010000028.1:0-11013 GCA_041300885.1 Anaerolineae bacterium
GTGGACACCTTCCGCGCCGACATCCGCGGCCGCGGCGGGCACGGCGCGTACCCGCACGAGACCCTCGACCCCATCTGGCTGGCCAGCCAGGTGCTCAACGCGCTCGACGCACTCCCCTCGCGGCGCATCTCGCCGTTGCAGCCCTCGGTGGTGACGGTGGGCGTAGTGCGCGGCGGGACGGTTGACAACGTCATCCCTAACGCGGTGCGCCTGGAGGGCACGCTGCGCAGCTTCGACAGCGGCGTGCGCGAGCAGTTGGTGCAGGACGTGGAGCGAGCTTTTCAGATCGTGCGTGCCTTCGGCGGCGATTACAACCTGCGCATCGAGCGCGGCTATCCGCCGCTGGTCAACGACCCGGCCGCGGCCGGCTGGCTGCGCACGGTGGCCGGCGACCTACTGGGCGCGGCCAGCGTGGCCAGCGGCAACGTCTCCATGGGCGCCGAGGACTTCGCCTTCATGGCCCAGCGCGCTCCGGGCGCCATGTTCGGCCTGGGCGTCAAGGCCCCGGGCGCAGAGCCGCGCTATCTGCACACGCCGACCTTTGACCTGGACGAGGACGCGCTGCCCATCGGCGCGGCCATCCTGGCCGAGACCGCGCTGCGCTACGTACGCGGCGAGCTTTCACGCTGATTTCTGCTCGCCGGCTACAGACTTAGCTCTCAAGTAACTGCTTAGCCGGCTGGTCAGTTGTGCTCACTATGACTACTTTCGGATATCCGCCGGGTATTGTCGTGTCACAGGATGTTGACATAGCAGGCAACCTGCGCGATCACCTCTGTACATCGGCGTATCTGAGCGGCTTCTACGCCCGATTCTGCCGCCAACCCGGCAGGAACGCCTGGCGATCATCCCAGGCACCGTTGTCTTGAACAAAGGAGGACGAAGATGGCTACCCGAACACGTTTTGCCTTGGGCTTTGTACTGGTGATTTCGCTGCTGCTGGCCGCTTGCAGCGGCGCTGCGCCCGCATCGACACCCACCGCCGCGCTTGGAGATGAGCAGCCGGCCGCTACCGCTGGCGAGCCTGCGGCGCAGCCAAGCCAGCCGGCCGTGGTGCGCATCGGTTGGGGTGGCAGTCCGGACACCCTCAACCCAGGCACGGCGATCCTGGCTGAGGCCTATTCGCTGTTCGAGTTGCTCTACAGCTCCATGTACGAGCTCAATCTCGACGGCAGCTACTCGCCCGATCTGGCCAAGAGCACGGAAGTCTCCGACGACGGCACCGTTTACACGTTCACGCTGCGCGACGATCTGCGCTGGCATGACGGCCAGCCGGTGACGGCCAGGGACGTGGTCTTCAGCTACCAATTCTACCAGAAGCACGAAGACTTCCCCTACATGCCGGCCTACACCGGCTATTTTGACACCGTCGAAGCGCCGGACGACCAGACGGTGGTCCTGACACTGACCGAACCCATCCCCAACATCGAGAGCCAGTTGTTCTGGCTGTTCATCCTGCCGGAGCACATCTGGGCCGAGCACGACACGCCGGAGGGCGCGGCGGCCTTCGAGAACACCGCGATGATCGGCAGCGGGCCGTTCAAGATGCGGGAGTACCGGCAGGGTGAGTTCGTCCATCTGGAGGCGGTCAAGGACCATGCCGTGGCGCCGCCCAAGATCGACGAGGTGGTGTTTCAGACCTTCGACAACCAGGATGCGCTGGTGCAGGCGCTGCTCACCGGCCAGGTGGACATGATCACCGAGATGCCCAACACGGCCGTGCCCACCCTGCGCAACGCCGAGAACGTGGAACTGGTGGTCGGCGCGCCGCTGGCCCCCGACATCGCCGACATCATCTCCAACCAGACGCCGCCGGAGCTCTGTCCGCCCGACGGCGTGTGCAGCGGCCATCCGGCCCTGCGCGATCTGGCCGTGCGCCAGGCGCTGGCCCACGCCACCGACAAGCAGAAGATCATCGACGTGGTGCTGCTGGGACTGGGCACGCCGGGCCTGACGCTGGTCCCTGACGGGCTGGGCATGTGGTACAACGACACCATCGAGGACTACGCCTTCGACATCGCCGAGGCCAACCGCATCCTGGATGAGGCCGGCTATCTGGACAGCGACGGCGATGGCGTGCGCGAGATGCCCGACGGCAGCCAGCCGCTCAACTTCCGCCTCTACTGGCCCAACGACAGCGCCACTGCCCCGCGCATGGCCGAGCTGCTGGACGAGACCTGGAGCCAGGCCGGCGTCCGCTTGCAGCCCCAGGCGTTGGACCCTGACGCGCTGACCTCGGTCTGCTGCCCCACTTTCGACTACGACATCATCCTCTGGGGCTGGGGCTCGGACCCCGACCCAGCCTTCCTGCTCAGCGTCCACCTGACCGACGAGATCTCCACCGGCCTGAGCGAGACCGGCTACACCAATCCTGAGTTCGACGAGCTGTATGCGCAACAGGCTATTGCGCTGGACCCGGCCGAGCGCCAGGCGATCATCTGGCGCATGCAGGAGATCCTGCACCGCGACGTGGCCTACATCGTGCCCTACTATGCCCAGGCCACCCAGGCCTTTCGCACCGACCGCTTCCGCGGCTGGGTCACCGACCAGCCCACGGTGGCGCTGCAAGACCCGACCTCGCTGACGGTGATCGAGCCGGTTGACAACTGAGAGGAACTGGAGGAGCTCGGAGGAACTAGGAGAACTCAGAGGAACTTACGCCCGCAATCCCGCTACGTTCCTCCCTGTTCCCATAGTTCCTCCAGTTCCTCCGGCTCCCCCAGTTCCTGCGAGTTCCCTCGCCATGACCAGCCCTCGCTACCTGCTCAAGAAAGCCGGTTGGGCGCTGCTGACGATCCTCTTCGTCGTGGTGCTTAACTTCTTTCTGTTCCGCGTGCTGCCGGGTGACCCCGCGCGCGCGGGCATTCGCGATCCGCGCCTGACGCCCCAGGCGGTGGAGGCGATTCGGGTGCGCTACGGGCTGGACAGGCCGGTGATCAACTGCTTTCAACAGCTTAATCCGCTGGATCTGGGCGACTGCCTGGTCAACCCACTGGAGACGCAGTTCTTCATCTATGCGGGCAACCTGCTGCGCGGCGAGCTGGGCATCAGCTATCACAGCAACCGGCCGGTGTGGGATGTGCTGCTGGAACGGCTGTGGAACACCGTGCTGCTGGTGGTGGCCGGCCAGACCCTGGCCATCATCATCGGCATCGCTTTGGGGGTGTTGGCCTCGTGGAAGGTGCGCAGCGGCTTCGACTACAGCGCGCTCGTGGGCAGCCTGGTAGCCTGGAGCCTGCCGACCTTCTGGCTGGGCATCATCCTGCTCTTCATCGGCAGCCGGCATTTCGGCCTGCCCATCGGCGGCAAGACGACGCCAGGCATGGCCTTTGCCACGCCGTGGGCGCAGATGCAGGACCTGCTGCGCCACATGCTTCTGCCCACGCTGACCTTCACCATCGTCTTCATCGGCGAGTACATGCTGATCATGCGCAGCACCATGCTGGACGTGCTCTCCGAGGACTACATTCTGACCGCCAAGGCCAAAGGGCTGAGCACCTTCCAGGTGCTGAAAGACCATGCCCTGCGCAACTCCATGCTGCCGATGGTGACCATCATCGCGCTCAACCTGGGCTTCACCGTGGCCGGCGCGATCCAGATCGAGACCGTCTTCTCGTGGCCCGGCCTGGGACGGACTATCTACGAGGCGGTCGGCCGGCGCGACTACCCCGTGCTGCAGGGCGCGTTTCTGCTCATTGCCGTCAGCGTGATCATCGCCAACCTGGTGGCGGATTTGCTCTATTCGTATCTGGACCCGCGGGTGCGGGCTGGATAGCAGCGCTCGATCATAAGGGCGTCTCGCCTGCTGTGACCCGGCGCCCACTCCGGGGTGCTGCGCAAGGACGCCTGGCGATCATTGACAGTGGATAGTTGGTACACATGACTGCGCAGACTGACATTACCAGCTTGAGCGGCCTGTGGCGCGGCTTCCGGGGCAACCGAATGGGTGTCATCGGGCTGGTCATGCTGCTTCTAGCCATCGGCATGGCCGTCTTTGCGCCGGCGCTGGCGCCCTACGACCCCAAGGCGCCGGTCAAGGTCACCATCGACAACATCTACGCGCCCCCCAGCCGCGAGCACCTGCTGGGCACCGACGACGCAGCCAAGGACGTGCTGTCGCAGTTCATCTATGGCTCACGCGTCTCGTTGACTGTGGGCTTCTTCGCGGCTTTCATCTCGGTGGCCATCGGCGGCTGGATCGGCGTCACGGCCGGCTTCTGGGGCGGCAAGGTCGAGACCGGCTTGATGCGCTTCACCGACGTGATGCTGGTCATCCCCGACCTGCCGCTGGCCGTGGTGATCGTGGCGCTGACCCAACCCAGCCTGTGGAACATCATCTTCGTCATCGGGATTCTCGGCTGGACCGGCACCGCGCGCCTGGTGCGCTCGCAGACCTTGTCGGTCAAGGAGCGCAAGTTCGTGCTGCGGGCCCGGGCGATCGGCGCGGGCAACGGCTACATCGTGCGCCGCCACATCCTGCCGCTGGTGCTGCCGCTGCTGGTGGTCAACACGGTGCTGGTGATCTCGCTGGCCATCCTCAACGAGAGCACGTTGAGCTTCCTGGGCCTCAGCGACCCGACCACCCTGAGCTGGGGCCAGATGCTCAACTACGCCTTCACCCGCGGCGCGATGAGCGCGGGCGCCTGGTGGGTGCTGGCGCCGCCTGGCTTCGGCATCGTCTGGGTTGTGCTGGGCTGCACCCTGCTGGGCCAAGGCCTAGAGCGCGTCCTCAACCCGCGGCTGGAGACGCATCACCTGGCCGTGGGCCGGCAGATGGTGGTGTCGAGGGTCAAAGGGTCAGAGGTCAGAGGGTCAGAAGGTCAGCCTACTGACACTCTGACACTCTGACCTTCTCTCCTGGAGTCTTCCTTGACCGATCAGCCCATCCCCCCTGACATGACTACCGCCCCTGTGTTGCTGGACGTGCGCGGCGTGACCGTGGAGTTTGTCTCCAAGGGCCAGCCGCCGGCGCGGGCGGTGGAGTGCGTTAGCTTTCGGCTGCGCAAGGGCGAGATGCTGGGGCTGGTGGGGGAAAGCGGCTGCGGCAAGACGACGCTGATGCTGGCCTTGCTGCGCCTGCTGCCCGAGGCCGGCCGCATCGTCTGCGGGCAGATCGACTTCCTGGGCCGGGACCTGTTGGCACTCAGCGAGCAGCAGATGGCCGAGGTGCGCTGGACGGGCATCAGCATCGTCTTCCAGGGCGCGATGAACGCGCTCAACCCGGTGCGCACCGTGGGCGACCAGATCGCGGAGGCGCTGGTGCGCCACGGCACACTTGCACCTGCGCTGCACTCCGGTGCAAGTGCAGGTGTGGCCCGCAACAAGAAGGCCGCTGCGCCGCGCGTCGGCGAGCTGCTGGAGCTGGTAGGCATCGGCGCCAACCGCAGCGGCCAGTATCCCCACCAGTACTCCGGCGGCATGCGTCAGCGGGCCATGATCGCCATGGCCCTGGCCTGCAACCCCCAGGTGGTGATCGCCGACGAGCCGACCACCGCGCTGGACGTGATGATCCAGGCCCAGATTCTGGAGCTGCTGGACACGCTGCGCCACAGGCTAGGATTATCTGTCATCCTGGTGACCCACGACCTGGGCGTGGTAGCCGAGGTGTGCGACACGGTGTTGGTGATGTACGGCGGTGTGGTTGCTGAGTACGCGGCCGTGGATACGATCTTCAACGATCCGCAGCACCCCTACACTCAGCGCCTGCTGCACGCCTTTCCCGATCTGAGCAAACCCGAAGAGGCCCTGGTGTCCATTCCTGGCTATCCGCCGCGGCTGGATGCGTTGCCGCCTGGCTGCCGCTTTGCGCCCCGCTGCCCGGTCGCTTTCGAGCGTTGCCACGTAGAGCCGCCGGCCCTGCACCGCCTGGATGGGTTCCACTGGGCAAGCTGCCATCTTGTCAGTAATCAGTAAACGGTAATCGGAAGTCAGGCGCTCGGCCTCCTTCCGGTAAAACCACCGTTTACCGTTCACCGATCACCGTTCACCAAACACCATGACCAACCCGCCGATCCTCCAGGTGCGTGGCCTGCGCACCCTGTTCCCGGTCAAGAAGACGGCCTTCGGCCGCGAGCCGGCGCGCTTTGTCCACGCCGTGGACGACGTCAGCTTCGACCTGGGCCGCGGCGAGGTGCTGGCGCTGGTGGGCGAGAGCGGCTGCGGCAAGTCCACCCTGGCGCTGACGCTGCTGGGGCTGGAGACGCCCACGGCCGGCAGCGTGCTGTTCGAGGGGCGCGACGTGACCCATGCCAGCGGCGCCGAGCAGAAGGCCCTGCGCCGCCACATCCAGATGGTCTTCCAGGATCCATACGAATCGCTCAACCCGCTGATGACCATCGACGAGATCGTGGCCGAGCCCCTCAAGGTGCATGGCCTGGCGGCCGGCAAGGGGGAGCGGGCCGGTCGGGTGCATCAGGCGCTGGAGGACGCAGGGCTCAAGCCGGCTGAGACCTACGTGGCGCGCTATCCGCACCAGCTCTCCGGCGGCCAGCGCCAGCGGGTGGTGATCGCCAGCGCGCTGGTGCTGGAGCCGGCGCTGCTGCTGGCCGACGAGCCGGTCTCGATGCTGGACGTCAGCATCCGCGCCGAGATCCTCAGCCTGCTGGCCGAGCTGCGCGCCCGCCGCGGCATCTCCATCCTCTTCATCACCCACGACCTGGCCACGGCCGCCCACTTCACCGACCGCGTGGCGGTGATGTACCTGGGGCGCATCGTGGAGATTGGCCCCACCCGCCAGGTGCTGGCCCATCCTGTCCACCCCTACACGCGCGCGCTGCTGTCAGTGATTCCCGCACCCAACCCTCGCCTGCGGCGCGAGCGCATCATCCTGCAAGGCGACCCGCCCGACCCCATCCGGCCGCTGGGTGCGTTGATGGGCTGTCGCTTTCAGCCGCGCTGCCCCCTGGCGCAGGACATCTGCCTGCACCAGGACCCTATGTTGCACATTGTGGGGAAAGACCAAGAAGCAGCCTGCCTGCTGGTTTGAGCCGGACGCGCAACTAACGACGCTTACTTGTTACCGTTGGCGGCTTCCAGGCTGGCCAGGCGTGCGCGCAATCGAGCGATCTCGGCCTCTGCAGCATTGGCCCTTTGGGCCTCGGCTTCTGCCAATGTGAGCACCAGATCACCGTCCGGTGTCCATAACCGCAGCCAGGTTGTGTCGCTGCGCAGGTACTCGCCCTGCCAACGCCCGAGCCACAGCTCCATCTGCTCGCTCCACAGAGCGCCCTCCTGGTCGGCGGGAATCGGGATGTAATTGCCGCCTACCAGTCGCCATCCCCACAGCGTCTGGCTGGCCGGGTCAAAGCAGAAGTACTCAGGCGTACGGAAGATCTTCTCGTAAAGGTGTTTCTTTTCCTCCAGATCGACATCGATGGTGGATGGAGAAGACAGTTCGACAATCACGTTCGGATAGCGTCCACCCTCCTCCCAGACGTACCATGCTGCACGATCGCGCGGGTCGTCAATCTCCTTGACTACGAAGACATCCGGCCCGCGATAGTCGCGATTGCGCACTTGATCCAGGCTGAAATAGATGAACATGTTACCACCGGCAAAGTAATCTGAACGATCCCGCCAATGAGAGTGCAAGGAGTCGATCAGCAGGTTGATCTGTATACGGTGCCAGTTCGTTTCCAAGGGAATCCCATCCTCTGTCGGCAAGTCAGTTGGTGGCATCTCGACATCGAGCACCAACACCTTGGGGGCAAGCGTTATTGTTGTAGGCATCGTACGTTACTGACCTCATTCCACATGCACTGGGGCGCCAACGACGCCAGCCATTCTGTCCATGAAAACCTTGCGAATTATAAGCTGATTGTGCTCTTTCGCCAAGTGGACTGCGCCCGGCCATTGGCCGGGCGCAGTCCTGTCAATAGACCCATTCTCGAAACAATGCCTCCAGATCACAGCCGCAGTGCTGCTCCGCCAGCGCGCGCAGGCTCTCGGTGGTAGCGATGCCCCAGCGATGCGCCTCGACATAGTCGCGCAGGAACGCGTCGAAAACCTCCTGGCCCATCTCATCGCGCAGCGCCTCGAAGAAGAGCGGGCCGCGGCCGTAGACGATGGAGCCATAAGTACCGGGGTAGAGCCCTCCCTCGCTATAGGCCGCAACCGGCAGGCCGACGGGGATCTTCTCGCCATCGCTGCGCTCCCATCGGCCCTCCAGCGATTCTCGAAAGCCTTGCTCGCCGGCCAGGCCGTACTGGTCGCCGAAGTAGAGCAGGGTGGCATACTGGGTCAGCGCCTCGTCCAGCCACGGCTCATCCACCTGGTCGTTGCCTACCACGTTGTAGAACCACTGGTGGGCCACTTCATGGGCCGTAGTGCTCTCCAGATATTGGCCAAACTCGCGGCCGTAGATGCGCTCGGTCAAAGCCATGATGCCAGGATACTCTACCCCCAACGCGCTGGTGGCCGTGCTGACCAGATCCAACTCGCGGTAGGGATAGGGACCAAAGCGCTCGCTGAAGAACTCCAGCGCACGCGCCGCCACATCAGCAGCCTGTTGGGCGCCTTCCTCCAGGTTGGCCGGCGCGTAGCTGTTGACCGTGGTCTCGCCCACCTGCCTGCTCACGACCTGGTAGTTGGGGCTGGCCGCCAGGTAGAAATCCCGCGCCGGGCCGGCCGCAATAGTCAGCGTTTGCACGCCGTCATCCTGCTCCCGATCCAGCGTCGTGCCAGACGTGACCACGGTCAGATCAGCCGGCGCCGTTACGCGCGCCAGGTAGTAGCTGGCGTCGGCGTAGACCACGTCGCCTTCGGGCGGAGCGATCTCAGTGTTCCACCCCTCGTCGTCGTAGACTGCGATCATGGGGTAAGGATGCGCCAACGCCAGCACGTCCTCCAGGTAGGCAAAGGTGCCGTAGTTGCTGCTGGCCACGTCGGTGGGCACCACGACATCGAAATCCATAGCGATCACCGTTTGAGCGCCCGGTTGCAGCGGCTTGGGCAGAGGCACGAACATTACGCTATCCCGTTGCGTGTAGCGGGGCGTAGCTGTATGGCCGTCGACGGTCAGGTTTGCTACCTCCGTCGATCCTCCGGTGAGGTTAGGGAAGAGACGAAAAGCGATCTCACTGAGCGCCACGTCATCCGTGTTCGTATAGCGCACCTCCTGCCGCCCCGTCACCTGCGTCAGGCTGTCGTCGATGTGCAGGTCGATGTGATAGACGCTGGCGCCGGGCTGCTCCTCCAGCGCGCCCTGTTCGCCGGCGATGAGGCCGCTGCGAAATGGGGCCCGGTTATCCCAGTCCACGTCGAAGAGGCTCGAAGCGGGAAGGGAGCGAGCGACGGCCGGAGGCGCGGGCTTGGCCGCTGGCCCTGGCGCGAGCGTCGCAGTGGCCGTAGGCTGCGGGCGCGGCGTGGCCGTTGGCTGAACCTGAGCGACGGCCGGCGGGCTGGGTTGGGTCGCGGGCGTCGGCGCGAGCTGGCAGGCTGCGGCCGCCAGAGCCAACAATGCTATGAGAGTCAGGCGCCAGAATATGTTTCGCATGGACATGATCAGTACCCTGTAAGCAAAGCGTTGAGGTGCCCGGCACTTGATCCGAGCTTGTCATTATGGGCGAATCGTCGCAATAGTGCCACACACCTATGCACAGCTTGCGAACCGGTGTCCGGCTGGCTTGGGATAGCAGCGGTCGTGGGCTATAATCCGCAATCACCCATGACAATCGCCACTCGTCGTCAAATGGCCCGCTCGGCCGGGCTCGTGTCGATCCTCTTCGCTGTCAGCCGGCTGCTGGGCCTGCTGCGCGAGGTGGTGATCGGCGCTCGCTTTGGCACCGGCGCTGAGCTGGACGCCTACCTGGCGGCCTTCCGCGTGCCGGACCTGATCTTCTACCTGGTCGCGGGCGGCGCGCTGGCCTCGGCCTTCATCCCGACCTTCACCGCGCGCCTGGCCAAAGACGATGACCCGCGGCGACGAGCGGCCTGGCGGCTGGCCAGCTCGGTATCCAACCTGCTGCTACTGGCGACGACCGGGCTGGCCATCGTCGCTGCTTTGCTGGCCCGGCCGCTGGTCGCCACGCTGATTGCGCCCGGCTTCGGCCCCGAACAGCAGGCCCTGACCGCGCAGTTGATGACCGTCATGCTGCTGGCGCCGATCATCTTCGGCCTCAGCGGCATTGTCATGGGCATCCTCAACAGCTTCCAGCACTTCCTGGCGCCGGCCCTGGCGCCGGTGCTCTACAATCTGATGATCCTGTTGAGCGCCTGGTTCCTGGCGCCGACGATGGGCGTCTACGGACTGGCCATCGGCGTGGTGGCCGGCGCGCTGGCTCATCTGCTGGTACAACTGCCAGCCCTGCTGCGCCGCCGCCCAGTGTACACCATGACCCTGGGGTTGGACAACCCCGACGTGCGCGAGGTGGGCCGGTTGATGGGGCCAAGGGTGCTGGGCCTGGCCGCGGTGCAGATCAACTTCCTGGTGGCTGCTAACCTGGCCTCGCGGCTGGGCGCGGGCAGCATCTCGGCGCTGAACTACGCCTGGCTGCTGATGCTGCTGCCGCAGGGCGTCATCGCTCAGGGCATTGCCACGGCCATCTTTCCCACGCTTTCAGCCCAGGCCGCCCAGGGACAGATCGCCGCGCTGCGCAACACGCTCAACGCCGCGTTGCGGGCCGTGCTTTGGCTGACCCTGCCGGCCGCGGTGGGCCTTTTCCTGCTCAGGGTACCGGTGATCCAGGTCTTCTTGCAGCGCGGCCAGTTCAGCGCCGAGTCCACGGCCATGACCGCCTACGCGCTGGCCTTCTTCGCCTTTGGCCTGGTGGCCCACAGCCTGCTGGAGGTAGTGACCCGCGCCTTCTACGCCCTGCACGATACCTGGACGCCGGTCAAGATCGGCATCGGCGCGATGGCGCTCAACCTGGCGCTGAGTCTGCTGTTGATCGGGCCGCTCTCCTTCGGCGGTCTGGCGCTGGCCAACACTATTGCCACTACCGCGGAGACGCTGGCGCTGCTCTGGTTGATCCGGCCGCGCGTCGATGGGTTAGGGGGCCGGCGGCTGCTGGCCAG
>JBFYTD010000298.1:0-4056 GCA_041300885.1 Anaerolineae bacterium
GGTAATAACACCAGCGCGCCCAGCGCGACCTTGGCCGTGGCGATGGCGGTGGCGATGCCGGCCGGGTACTCCATCTTCTCGTAGGCCATGAAGACCGAGCTGATGCTGTCGGCCACGCTGGCGAAAAGCAGCGCCGCGGCGAAGAGGGCCAGCGCCTGCGCCTCTTGGCCGGTCAGGTTGCCGCTGCGCGCGTAGAGGCCGGCCACCAGCAACAACACAGGCAGCGACACCAGCCAGAGCAGCACGCGCAGGGCCAGCACGTTGGCCAGATAGCGGCCCGCGTCGTCCCTGTTCTGCGCCACGTCGCGCGTCAGCAGCGTGCCCAGGCCAAAGCGCACCACCACCTCGAAGAATCCGTAGACTGCGATCACGAAGGCGTAGCTGCCCTCGCCCACCGGCGCCAGGATGCGCAGCCGCAGCATGGCAAAGGCGAAGTCGATGCCCCGGTTGAGCAGCGAGAGGATCATCTGCACGCCGGTGTTCTTGGCCACGCGGCGCACCTCGGCGTTCTCGTCCTCCACCTCGCGGTAGAAACGGCCCCAGGCCCACCACCCCATGAGCAGCATCAGCGTGATCACAGCCAGGAAGCTGCTGTAAACGCCCAATTGCACCGAGCGAGGCGAGTAGACGAAGCGCACGGTCCACTGGCCGTCGGCCGGGACGTAGACAGCGCGGAAGTTGCCGTTGGCGCGGAAGACCGGCAGCTCGGTCTCGATGGCGTTGCCCTGTGCGTCCACCCCCTCTCCCTCGACGCCGAAGGGGCGCAGGTAGGCCTTCCAGCCGGGGAACCAGGCGTCGGTCAACACCAGCCAGCCGCGGTCGCTCAGGTTCAGATCGACGAAAACGTCGCGCGTGCCGTAGCGGCTGATGGTCGCGGTGCGCAGCTCAGGCGAGGCGGGCGGCGGCAGCTCGGCCGATGGCACCTGGCCAGCATAGCCGACCGGCAAGCGTTCAAAGCCGGTCACGGCCGCGCGCTGGGCCCGCTCGGCCGGGCTGTCGGCCTGTTGGACGCCGCCCGGCGGCTGCACCTCCGCTTCGAGCACCACCACGTTGCGCAGGTCGACTTGGCGGGTGCGAGAGATCGCCTCTGCGACCGGAGCCAGCACGGCCTCCTGGGCGATGAAGGCACGCGGAAAGGCGTCTGTGTTGCGATAAACCTTCAGCTCACCTATCCTCTGAACCGGTGAGCCAGGGTCTTGGTCGTAGACCAGCTCCCAACCGGGTACAGCCAAGGGCAGCTCGCTGACCACGTAACGCACGCCCAGCAGGTCGGTCAGCGGATCGTCCAGGCTGGCTGGATCGTAAAACGGGGAGATGCGGTTGTAGAGCAGTTGGCCTTGCGGCTCGATAGCCTGCATGAAATCGACGTACTGCTTGGGGATGATCGAGTCGTAGCCGCGCACGTCCTGCAGGCCGTGCAGCCACGGCGTGTTGGCGTTGAAGGTCTTGGTGGTCCCCGGCCCCTCGAAGCTGGTCATGCGCCAGGGTTGGCCAGCCTGCTGCGCCTGCTCAGCCTCCCCCTGCAAGAAGGCCACGCTGGGCGGCGTCACCTCCAGCAGGTCGGGATCGACGGCCGGGTTGAAGCGGCCCAGGACGAGGAAGAGGTCGAGCAGCAGGATGGCGATGGCGGCGCCGGCCAAAACAAGGGGTCGGCGTGAGGGAAATGAAGGAAAAATAGGAAAAGAAGGGTGGGAGGCGGCCAGGAGCCAGAGGCCGGCCAGCAGCGTGAAGACGCCGAAATGGAGCGCGTTGCGCCATTGATAGCCCCAGAAGTCCGCGCCATCGGCGAAAACCATACGCGCCAGGTCGGAGGAATCGACGATGCGCTGGCCCAGAGCATGGAACGGACCCGGCGCGGCTATGCTGAGCAGCGCGGCGGCAGTGGCGATGAAACCGACGAAGAGGGCGAATACGGCGATAAGGCGGGTGAAACGTGAAACGTGAAGCGTGGCTGTTCCCCTGCTCTGGCCGCTCTCCTTATTGCTCGGGCCGGTCTGTGCGTAGCCACCGAGCCGGCTGTGCGCCGCCTGCCGCCGCTTCACCACATCCAGCAGATATTGCAGCCCAAACCCGGCCAGCGCCGTCATGGCCAACGTATACGGAAACACCCAGCGAAAGGCCGAGTGCAACTGCTTATAGCCCGGGACCCCATAAAACAACACGGCATACAGCGGCGTCCCAAAGGCGAACAGCAAGCTAACCACCGCCAGCGCCAACAACAGCCATACCAAGCGCCCGTCAATCGTCCCCTCTCCCTTCCCTTCTTTCCCTTCTTTCCCTCCTTTCCCTCCTTTCCCTCGTCCTCCTCTCACCGCCGCTACCACCCCCACCGCCGCCAGCAACAGCGTCATGATGCCCAGGTAGTTGCCGCCCTCGACGTAGTTCTTGACGCCCCAGAAGACGTCGCGCACCGGCTCGCCCAGCGCATTGGGGCCGGCATCGCGCCAGGCGCGCAGGACCGGATCCCACCAGCCGTGGTGGCTGGGGTTGCCGAAGAAATCAGGTAATAAGAAGGTGATGATCTGCCGGCTGGGCCAGGCCCAACCGACCACCTCGTCGTAGCTGGCCGAACCCTGGCGAAAGCTGGTGCTGACCAATTCGTACAGCGGGATCAACTGCACCGAGCCCAGCGCCAGACCCACGACCACCATGGTCAGCAGCCAGCCGGCCAGGCGCAGCGGCCGCGCCAGGCTGCCCACCCGCCGCCAGGCCATCAACAGCCGCGCCAGCGAGTAGAAGCCAGCCACCAGCAGGGAAATCACGACGATCTCCGGGTGGCCGGCCAATACCTGCACGCCCAGCACGATCGCGCCGCCCACCACGTAGGGGATCGGCGAGTAGGGGACGTCCCCCTTCTCCTCCTGCTTGCGCACGATGGTCTCGATGCATGCTAGCAGCAGCGGCAGCCAGGCAGCTGCCGCGATGATCATCGTGAAGACGACGCTGACCACCATGAAGCCGCTGAAGGCATAGGCCAGCCCGGCGAACAGGCTGGCCGCGCGCCCCAGCCGCAGCGTGCGGGCGAACAAAAACATGGCCCAGCCGGTCAGAGCGAACTGCAGCCAGGTGAAGACGCCATAGGCCAGCGGCAGCGGCAGGACGTAGAAGACCAGCGACAGGGGATAGAGTGCGGAATGCTGCCCGGCGGCCAGGAAGGGCACGCCGCTGAAGATGTGGGGGTTCCACAGCGGCAGCTCGCCCTGGGCCAGGGTCTCGCGCAGGAAGGTCTTCCAAACCAGGTTCTGCAGCACCAGGTCGCTGAGCAGCTCGTTGTGGGGCACGGTCGCGCCCATCTGCTCCGCCAACGATGCCCACGGCTGGAACTGGTACAGGTTGTCGGCGGGCAGCAGGGTATTGCCGCCGATCACCACCGGCGCGAACCACAGCAGCGGCGCCAGCAGCAGGATCAACCCCACCACAAGGTTTGGACGGTTGCGGAGTCGTCTCATAAGCCAGGATCAAAGGGACGGACTGCGCGAGATCGCGGGATGCAACCTGACGCTCACGAGAAGGAGTCGCCGCCCTGGGCGAGCAAGGAATCTGCCGCCACGGATGCAGGACGCATGCGGCCCTCGTGCGCCAGGTGGCGGTGACGCCAGCGCAAGGCCACAGTGCGCCACGTGGCCTCGAACTTGACCGCCGCCGTCATCTTTGAGCGCCCCACCCGACGCTCTTCGAAGAAGATCGGTATCTCGACGATGCGGTAGTTCAGCCGCTCCGCCATATAGCTCATCTCGACCTGAAAGACGTAGCCGTTGGAGCGCACGCGCTCCAGCCCGATGCCTTGCAGTGTCGCACGGCGCCAACAACGGAAGCCGGCGGTGGCATCCCGTACCTGTGTGCCCAGGAAAAGCTGCGCCCAGACAGTGTTGGCCCACCAGCTCAGGAAGCGGCGCCACCAGCTCCAGTCGCTGTCCAGCCCGCCCCCCTCCACATAGCGCGAGCCGATCACCAGGTCGGCGTTTTGGCTGGCGTCCACCAGGCGCGGCACATCGGCCGGGTTGTGCGAGAAATCGGCGTCCATCTGGACGATGTACTGAGCGCCCAGTTGCAGCG
>JBFYTD010000299.1:0-4046 GCA_041300885.1 Anaerolineae bacterium
GCTCGGCTGGCTCCAGCTTGGCGCGCATCTCCGCCAGCCAGCCGGGGTGGGCGATGTCGCCAGTGCCGACCACCTGAACCCCCTTGAGCTGCGCCCAGCTGGCCAGGTGCTCGAAGGTCAGGTCCTTGCTGGTGGCGCGCGAGAAGTGGGAGTGGATGTGCAGGTCGGCGACGAGTGGCATAGGTGGGCGGGGCAAAGTTGCCAACTTTCTGAAAGTTGGCAACTTTCAACTGCTCGGCTGGGGGGGTGAGTTGCACGGTTATGGCGCTCACCTCGTAAGTCATCGTAATCACGGCTGTTGCTATTGTAACACAACAGGCGCGAATGGCGCAACGCGCCCTGCGTGCTTGCTGCCACCGAGCCTTGTGGCTACAATGACAGCCATGCCGACGCTTTCTTCTGACCGCCTGACCGCCTACCGCGCCGAGACCTATCACCTGCGCCCCGACCTGAGCGTGACCACCCGAGAGCAGGCCATCGACTTCGTCAACCGGCGCGGCTTCGCGTATTTCTGGCCGATCCAGGGCGTGATCCTGCCCAGTCTGTGGGCCGCGGTGGCCGGCGAGCGGCCGGTGCCCAACGAGCACGACGACCCCGGCCACGTCACCTGGGGCTGGAAGGACGAGCTGCTGGGCGCGCGGCGCTGGTACTACGCCAAGGTGCTGCGCAAGAAGGCCACGTTCATCGCCCTGGACCTCGTCCCCTATTTCTATGCCTTGTCGGAAAACTACGGCGAGCCGGAGCAGGACTACCTGCTGCAATACCAGGAGGGGCGTCTGACCTTCGAGGCCAAGGCGGTCTACGAGGCGCTGCTGGCCGAGGGGCCGCTCGATTCGATTAGTCTGCGCAAGCATGCCCGCCTGGGCAGCCGGGAGAGCGAGTCCCGCTTCAACCGCGCTCTGGAGCTGCTACAGGCCGACTTCAAACTCCTGCCCGTAGGCGTGGCCCAGGCCGGCGCGTGGAAGTACGCCTTCGTCTACGACCTGGTGCATCGCTTCTACCCCAATCTGCCCGAGCAGGCGCGGCCGATCCGCCAGGCCGAGGCCAGGCGCAAGCTGGCCGAGCTATACCTGAAGTCGGTAGGCGCGGCGCCGGAGAAAGCCGTGGCGGCGCTGTTCGGCTGGACCAAGGGGGATGCGGCGCAAGCCGTCGACGCGTTGGCGGCTGACGGCGTGGTGGCGCAGGGCGTGGCGGTGGAGGAGGAGGCAGGAGCATGGGTAGCGCTCCGGATGCTGCTCTAGTCCTACCCCTCCGTCCCCACCAGCCGCCGATGCGCCACGCGCATGCAGGTGTCCATCACCACGGCCAGTCCGGTGCGGCGGGCCAGGTCGGCGGCGTCTTCGTTGACGATCCCCTCTTGCATCCAGACTGCCTTAGCGCCGATCTGGATCGCCTGCTCCACCACCGGCAGCACGTCCTCGCTGCGCCGGAAGATCTGCACCACGTCCACCGGCTCCGGCACGGATAACAAATCGGGATAGGCCGGCTCGCCCAGGGCCTGTTCCAGGTTGGGGTTGACAGGAATGATGCGATAGCCCTTGCGCTGCATGTAGGCGGGCACCGAGTGGGCGGGACGCTCCGGCCGGCTGGAGAATCCCACCACGGCGATGGTGCGGGCGCTCTCCAGAATGCGCCGCATCTGGGCGTCGTCCCCCTTGTCTACCGTCACCATCGGCTGGGCCGCGCCGTCCACGGCCGCGAAGTCCAGCGGCAGGGTCACCTGGAAGCAGGTGAAGCCGGGCCGGGAAACCACGCTGATGTTGCCGCGGTGCTTGGTGGCCACGATGTTGTAGCTGATATCCAGCCCCATGCCGGTGCCCTTGCCGGGCGGCTTAGTGGTGAAGAAGGCGTCGAAGACGCGCGCCTGGACTTCGGGCGGCATGCCAGGGCCGTTGTCCTGCACCTCGACCAGCACCCAGCCGTCGTGCGCTGTCGTTTTGAGCGTGATCTGCGGCGAAGGGGTGTTCTCCAGCGCGTCGGCTGCGTTGTCCAGCAGGTTGGTCCACACTTGGTTCAGCTCGCTGCCATAGCCCTGGATCGCGGGCAGGTCCGGCGCGTAGTCGCGCACCACCTTGATGCCGCCCAGCTTGTGGCGCAGCATCACCAGCGTGTTGTCCAGCCCTTCGTGGATGTCCACGGCCTGCACCGGGGCCTGATCCAGGTAGGCATAGGACTTGAGCGACTTGACGATCTCTGAGATGCGTCCGGCCCCGTGGCTCACCTCGGCCAGCAGGTTGTAGACCGTGTAGACCGCGCCCAGCCAGCGGATCACCACCGGCATCTGATCGGAGTCCAGGGGTGCAGCAAAGGCCGCCAGGCTGTCCACATCGTAGCCCAGGTTGACCAGGGTCGGCGCCAGCTCCCAGGCATCGGGCACGTCATGCTCGTCCAGCCAGCTCTCGATCTCGTACTCCTGATCGCTGCGCGCCAGCGGGTCCAGGTAAAGGGCAGGCTTGCCTGCGGCTGACCGCGTGGCGCTGGCCATGTCGTCCAGGGAGGAGCGCTGCTGGCTGCTCAGGCTCAAGCGCGCCACAGCGCTCTGCGCCTCGGCAAAAGCGGATAGCGCATCGTCCAGTTGACCGGCCCCGCGCTTGACGGCCGCGGCCGGGTTGTTCAGCTCGTGGGCCACGCCTGCGGTCAGCGTGCCGAGCTGCGCCATCTTCTCGCTCTGGCGCAGCAGGACGTTCATGTTGCGAATGCGCGCCACCACGGTGTTGAGCAGCACGCGCGCCGCCGTAGGGCTGCTGTTGACCAAGGTGTCGAACTGCTCCTGGTTGATGGCCAGCAGCGTGCTGTCGGTTCGAGCGCGCAGGGTGGCCGTGCGCGGGGTGTCTTCCAGCAGGGCGATCTCGCCGATCACGTCGCCGGCCCGGCGCAGGTCCAGCAGCACCGGCCGGCCGCTGGAGTCCTTGATCACCTCCAGCTCGCCCGACTCGATGACATAAGCCCGGTCGCCGCGACTGCCCTCGGCGAACAGCTCCTGCCCGGCTGGCAACTGTATCTGCTCCACCATCTCGCACAGGCGGTTCAGGTCGGCCTCGGGCAGGTCGGCAAACAGGGGTACTTTGCGTAGGAAGTCGTACATGGTGGAGAAGGGGGAGAGGTATGCAAGTAGACAAGTATACAAGTAGACAAGGAAGCAAGGGGGCTTTTCAGCCCTCAACTTGCCCACACGCTTGTCCGACTACCTGTTTACTTGCCTACTTGTCTACTTGCCTACTTGTTTACACCGTCTTCAAATACTGATGCACCAAACTAACCGCAATCGCGCCTTCGCCGACGGCGGAGGCGACGCGGCGGACGGCGTTGTGGCGCACGTCGCCGGCCGCGAAGATGCCGGGCACGCTGGTCTCCAGTGGGAACGGGTCGCGCTGCAGCTTCCAGTCCTGCGGTTTTTTGCCGCCGCGCAGCAGATCCTGGCCGGTGAGGATGAAGCCGGCCTCGTTGCGCTCGACGACGCCGGCTACCAGCTCCGAGTGCGGCACCGCGCCGATGAACAGGAACAGCGCGGCCGCGGGCACTTGCTCGGTGGCGCCGCTGCGGCAATCGCGCAGCGTCAGCGCCTCCAGCCGCTCCGCGCCGTGGGCTTCGGCCACCTCGGTGTAGGTGCGCACGGCGATGTTGGGCGTGGCGCCGATCTGGTCGATCAGGTATTGCGACATGGTGGCCTGCAGGCCCTCGCGGCGCACCAGCATGGTCACCTGGCTGGCGTAGCGCGAGAAGAACATCGCGCCCTGGCCGGCCGAGTTGGCCCCGCCCACCACATAGACCTCTTGCCCACGGTAGTTGGCCGCCTCGGTCAGCGCCGCGCCGTAGTAGACCCCCGCGCCGGTCAGCCGGTCTACGCCGGGCGCGTCTAGCCGCCGCACCGTGACACCGGTAGCGACGATCAGCGCCTTGCAGCTCAGCTCGACGCCGTCGGCCAGGAGCACTGTGCGCGTGGTTTCCTCGACCCGAACCTTGACCGCCTCCTGGGTGGTCAGGATCTCCGCGCCCAGCCGCGCGGCCTGCACCGTGGCCCGCTGCGCCAGGTCCGCGCCGCTCAA
>JBFYTD010000300.1:0-4033 GCA_041300885.1 Anaerolineae bacterium
TTGTCCGGCGCTGGCCGGTTACAAACGGAAGGGCCGGCGCGCTCTCCCACGGGCCTGGGAGCGGCGTCAACCCTTCAAGGAATTTTGGCTTCCTCACTACCCAACCCAGGGATTTGTGGAGGAAAGCCCATCTTTTGTTTTGCTTGCTAACCGTTTTGTTTTAGTTTTGTTTATCTTTTGATGGGATTATACCATGCTGTCCAGCTTCTGTCAAGACATTTAGATGAGAATTTCCTTAAAGCAGCCCTTGGCTGCGGCTGGGCCAGCACATCGGGGGGCCGGTCTGAGCCAGTGCAGCTTTTGTGACGGAACATGATGGGTATGGTACAATGGCGCTTCTGTTCATACCTATCCCAGAGCGAGATACATTGCAATGTCCGATTCTCCAGCTATTATTACCCAGAACCTGGGCCGCATCTACAAAATCCGCGGCCCCAAGCGCAAAGAGGATCCCAAAGAGGTCGTTGCCCTGGAGGGCGTCGATCTTACGGTGCCGCACGGCGAGCTGTTCGGCTTGCTAGGACCCAACGGCGCCGGCAAGACCACGCTGATCAAGATCCTCACCACCCTGCTGCTGCCCACCAGCGGCAGCGCCCGCGTGCAGGGGCTGGACGTGGCGGCCGACCCGCAGGAGATTCGCCGGCGCATCAGCATGGTCAGCGGCGGCGAGACCAGCGGCTACGGCCTGCTGAACGTCGAAGAGAACCTGTGGATGTTCGCCCGCTTCTACGGCTTGGACAGCAAGGTGGCGCGCCAGCGCATCGACGAGCTGATTTCTGTGGTGGGGCTGGACGAAAAACGCCGCACCAAGATATCGGACCTCTCCACCGGTCTGCGCCAGAAGATGAACTTCATCCGCGGCTTCATCAGCGACCCGGACGTGGTGTTCCTGGACGAGCCGACGCTGGGGTTGGACGTGGCCGCGGCGCGCCAGGTACGCGACTTCGTGCAGGGCTGGATGGCCGACCATCCCGACCGCACCCTGCTGCTGACCACCCACTACATGGCCGAGGCCGACGAGCTATGCAACCGCCTGGCCATTATCGACAAGGGCAAGCTGCTGGCGCTGGACACGCCGGCCAACCTCAAGCGCCGCCTGCGCCGCGAGACCGTCTACACGCTCAAGGTTGCGCCGCTGGGCGATCGGCCCGTGGACAAGGCCGACATGATCGAAGCCGTGCCCGGCGTGCGGCAGGCAACCGTCACGGAGCAGGACGGCCTCAACCAGTTGAGTCTGATCCTGGAGACCGACGACGCCCTGTCGGGCGTGCTAGAGCACCTGCACCGTCGCGGCTCCAGCTTGCTCTCGCTGGAAAAGCGCGACCCGACCCTGGAGGATGTCTTCATCGATCTGGTCGGCCGCGGGCTGGACGTGGATACCTCGCAGCGGGAAGGCGAAGAAACAGACGGAAGAAATGGTTAATTCGTGAATTGGTGAATGGTGAATGGTTAACTACCGGAAGCCAATTACCACCACGGCAGCGCCTATTAACAATTCACCAATTCGCCGTTCACCAATTCACCATTTTCTCTGGCTCAAGGACAGCCTCCATGCTTGATCAAACACGAGTCTACAAAGCCACCGGTCTGCGCCTCTTCTGGGCCACCATGTGGGCGCGGGCCTATCCGCGCATGGTGGGAGCGTTTCGCGAGCGCAGTTGGCTGTTCTTCGAGACGATCCTGCCGGTGCTGGCGGTCGCGGGCTACGTCTTCCTCTACCGGGCTATCCAGGCGCCGCCGGAATACGTCGGCTTTGCCGTGCTGGGCGGCGCCATGACCGCCTTCTGGCTCAACGTGCTGTGGAGCATGGCCAGTCAGCTCTACTGGGACAAGGACCAGGGCAACCTGGAGCTGTACGTCGTCTCGCCCGGCCCGCTGATGGCCGTGCTGCTGGGTATGGCGGTCGGCGGGCTGGTGATGACCACCACGCGCGCCACGGTGATCATCGTCGTCTGCTCGCTGCTCTTCGGCGTCACCTACCAGATCAGCCAGCCGCTGCTGCTGGCGGCCGTGTTCATCGCCACCATGGCCGCGCTGTACGGCATGGGCATGCTCTTCGCCTCGGTCTTCCTGGTGGCCGGCCGCGAGGCCTGGCACCTGTCCAACCTGATGCAGGAGCCGATCTACCTGGCCTCGGGCTTCTACTTCCCGGTCAAGGCCATGGGCGTCTGGGTAGCTACCTTCGCCTCGATCATCCCCTTGACCTTGGGGCTGGACGCCATGCGCCAACTGATGTTCAGCGGCGACCCCACCCTGGGCTTCTTGTCGGTGCCGGTCGAGCTGGCCATCCTGGTGGTGCTGGCCGTGCTGTTCATCACAGCGGCTTACTTCGCGCTGGCCAAGCTGGAGCAGGTCGGCCGGCGGCAGGGCCGGCTGATCGAGCGCCGGCGCTAAAGGATCACCCATGGCATTGTCTCAGCGCATTCTCGACATTCCCTTCGTGCGGCGCAGCGACGCCCTGCGCAGCTTCGTGGTCGCCACCTGGCTGGGCTGGCAGATCGAGTCCAACTGGGCCGACCCGTTTCTCTTCGCCGTCTACTCCATCGTGCGGCCGCTGGCCAGCGTGCTGATCCTGGTGGTAATGTACGCTGTGATCACGGATGGCGCGTTTCAGGACCCGATGTTCGCCTACATCTACCTGGGCAACGCGCTCTACATCCTGGTGGGCATGGTGATCACCGGCGTAAGCTGGGCCATCATCGACGACCGCGAGCACTACCGGGTGGCCAAGCACCTCTACACCGCGCCGATGAACGGCTACACCTATCTGTTCGGCCGCGGCGTGGCCCGGCTGATCATCGGCACGGTGTCGGTGTTGATCACCATCGGCTTCGGCATCGTGGTCTTCGATCTGCCGATCCAGTTGGGCAGCATCAATTGGCCGTTGCTGGTCAGCAGCACCACGTTGGGCATCGCGGCCATCGCCGGCCTGGGTCTGATCATGGGCGCGTGGACGATGACCATGGCCCGCCACTTCTGGTCGGTAGGCGACGCGGTGGCCGGCGCGATGTATCTGTTCAGCGGCGCGATCTTCCCTCTGGATACGCTGCCGGTGTGGCTGCGCTGGATCGGCTTCTTATTGCCCGTGACCTACTGGCTGGAGGCGGCCCGGCGCGCCCTACTTGGGGCGGATTTCGTTGGCTTCGAGACGCTGGACTTTCTCACCAACCAGGCGCTGTTGGCGATTTTGGCCGGCTTCACCGTCGTGTTGATGGCAGGGTCAGCTTACTTTTACCGCTGGGCCTTGCATACGTCCAAGGAAAAGGGGCTGGTGGATATGGAGTCGGGGTACTAACCCTTACCCCGCTAGCTCACGCCCGGCGTATTGCCGTTGGTAGTATGTCTGATAGTGCTCGCCGCTCTTGATCTTGCGCCACCACCATGCGTTGGCCGCATACCAGCGCACGGTCAGCTCGATGGCCTCAGCGCAGGTATGGCGGCTCTGCCAGCCCAAGGCTTCCAGCTTGCTGACGTCCAGCGCATAGCGCCGGTCGTGGCCGGGGCGGTCGGTGATGGGCTGGATCAGGCTGCGCGGCTTGCCTAGGGTGTCCAGAATCAGGTGGGCCATGTCGATGTTGTGCATCTCGCTGCCGGTGCCCACGTTGTAGATCTCGCCCAGCACGCCGCGGTGTAGCACCACGTCGATCCCCTCGCAGTGGTCCAGCACGTACTGATAGTCGCGCATCTGCTTGCCGTCGCCATAGATCGGCAGCGGCTTGTCGTCCATGGCGTTGGTGGCGAAGAGGGGCACTACCTTCTCTGGGTACTGGTACGGCCCGACGTTGTTTGAGCCGCGCGTGATGGTTACCGGCACACCGAAGCTGGTGTAGTAGGCGATACACATCAGGTCGCCGCCGGCCTTGCTGGCCGAGTAGGGGCTGCGGGTGTGCAGGCGGTCCTCCTCGGTCGAGCGTCCCTCCAGCACCTGGCCGTAGACCTCGTCCGTGCTGATCTGGTGGTAGCGCTCCAGTCCGTGGCTGCGCGTCGCCTCGAGCAAGACGTAGGTGCCGGTGACGTCGGTCTTGAGGAACTC
>JBFYTD010000029.1:0-10957 GCA_041300885.1 Anaerolineae bacterium
TGACCGGCGCCGGCCGGATAGCCACGATCCGCCCGACTCTGCCGCGCGCCGATGTCCAGGTGCGTTTTCCCGACGGCCGCATCCTGCAAGGCCCGCCCGGCGCGACGCTGGAGGAATTTGCCTGCGTCGCCAACCCCGACCCCAGCGTGCCCATCGTCGCGGCCCTGGTCGAGGGGGAGCTGCGGGAGCTGGGCCTGCCGGTCCAGCGCGACCTGGATGTGGCCTGGATTGACATGGCCTCGCAGGATGGTATGCGCATCTATCGCCGTTCGCTGACCTTCCTGCTGGTCGCCGCGGTCAGCGAGCTGTTCCCCGGCGCGCGCTTGCACATCGACTACTCTATGACCTTTGGCGGCCTGTTCTGCCACGTGGCCACGCGTGCGCCCTTCACCCCGGCCGAGCTGCAGGCGCTGGAAGACCGCATGCACGAGTTAGTGGCCTCCAACCTGCCCATCCTGCGCATCGAGCTGCCCATCGAGCAAGCTATCGCTGAGTTTCGGGCCAGGGGCGACGAGGAGAAGGCCAGCCTGCTGGCCGCGGCCGTAGCCAGCGGCAAGCGCGAGGTGGCCATCTACCAGCTTGGCCCCTACCGCAACCACTTCCACGGCTACATGGCGCCCAGCACGGGCTACCTGCGCTGGTTCGACCTGGTGCACTACCCGCCTGGTTTTGTGCTGCACTATCCTCGCCGCCAGGAGCCGACCCTGCTCAGCCCGTTCCAGGACGTGCCGCGGCTGGGCCAGGTCTTCCAGGAATACCGCGACTGGCTGGAGCGCATCGGCGTACAAAACCTGCCCGCGCTCAACCGCACCATCGAAGATGGCCGCATTCGCGAGGTGGTGCTGGTGGCCGAGGCGCTGCATGAACAACGCATCGCCGCCATCGCCAGCGCCATCGCCCTGCACAGCGACCAGATCGACGTGGTCTTGATCGCCGGCCCGTCGTCGTCGGGCAAGACGACCTTCGCGCGCCGCCTGGCCGTGCAGTTGCTGGCCAACGGGGTGCATCCGGTGGCGCTGGGGCTCGACAACTGGTTCGTAGACCGCCAGCACACGCCGCTGGACCAGGACGGCAATCCCGACTTCGAGGCCCTGGAGGCCATCGACCGGGCGCTGTTCAACCAGCAACTCAACCAGCTCATGGCCGGCCAGACGGTGACGCTGCCCCAGTTCAACTTCTACACCGGCCAGCGCGAGCCAGGCGAGACCTTGCTCGTCACCCCCCAGCACGTGATTCTGATCGAAGGCATCCACGGACTGAACCCTGATCTGGCGCCGCAGGTGCCGCCAGAGCGCATCTTTCGCATCTACGTGTCGGCGTTGACACAGCTCAACCTCGACCGCCATAACCGTGTCTCCACCACCGACACGCGCATCATCCGGCGCATTGTGCGCGACGCGACGCGGCGCGGCTACTCAGCGGCCGACACCATCGGCCGCTGGCCCAGCGTGCAGCGCGGCGAGTGGCGCTGGATCTTCCCCTACCAGGAGCACGCCGACGTGATGTTCAACTCGGCCCTGGCTTACGAGCTGGCCGTGCTGCGGCCGCTGGCCGAGCCGCTGCTGCTGGGGGTAGAGATCGACACGCCAGCACGTATCGAGGCCGACCGCCTGCTGAGCCTGCTGCGCTGGTTCACGCCCATCTCGGCTGACCTGGTGCCTGACAACTCGATCCTGCGCGAGTTCATCGGCGGCTCAATCATGGAGGACTTCATGCCCTGGAAGCGGCGCGGTGCGAGCAACGGCGCGATGGAACCTGGCAGCCCCGGATAGCGTTAGACGCGAAGACCGCTGCCAGCCAGCCGGGCATCGATCAGTCACCGCTTTGGCCGGTCTTTGCGCACGCCTGCGGCAGCCCCGGACGTAGCCTGAAGGAGCGCGACGAGTGCGCAGCCTCCCGGAGCGGACTGGAGCGTGGGCCTGACTGAGCCAACCTGCGATCGTTGCGAGACGCGCCCCAAAGCGTCAGTCTTGCCATTTCTGATACCTTGGGCTACAATCAGCCACCTGCCAGGCCACTTGATCCTGGCGATCGTCTTGTAGCGCGCCGTCGTTGCAGAGGATTGCCCAGGGCCGGCGGCGGCAAGCTCGGTGAAAAGTTGGAGGGCAGTGCCACCCATGAATGAAAAACACGTTCGAACACAAACTCGTGTCGTGAAACTGGTTGTCAGCTCCGCCGTGCTTCTGCTGAGCCTGGCGCTGGCAGCCTGTACGACGCCGCCATCCGGCCCGCCGCCTGCGCCCACCACGACGCCGCCCACTGCGTTGCCCGCGCCAGGCACGGATGCGCCGGCGCCGCCTGGCCAGGAAACACCGGCCCAGGCAACCGCTACAGCGCCGGCCGCCAGCCAGCCTGCCGCTGTTCCAGGCATCGTGCCGCCCCCACAAGGCGAGCCTAATCGTCTGGTGATCCCGGCCATCGACCTGGATACTGCCATCGTCGATGTAGGCTGGGAGGTGGTTGAGCGCGGCGCCCAGCGCAGCACCGAATGGCAAACGGCGGACAACGCGGCCGGACGCCACCTCAACAGCGCCCGGCCCGGCGAGCTGGGCAATGTGGTGCTTTCCGGGCACCACAACACCAAGGGCGAGGTGTTTCGCCGCATCAGCGAGCAGGAATTGGCTGTTGGCGACGCGATCTATCTCTACGATGCTCAGGGCCAGCGCCACACCTACCTGGTCAGCGAGGTCACAGAGCCGTTGTTGGAGGTAGGCGCCAGCGAGGCGCAACGCCTGGCCAACGCCCGCTACATCCAGCCCACCAGCGACGCGCGCGTAACGTTGGTGACCTGCTGGCCCTATTGGACAAACACCCACCGTATCGTGGTGGTGGGCACGTTGGCGCCCTAAATAACGCCCTGGAAGGCAGAGTAATGGAATTACGCCAGTACGGTCGGACTCTTTGGAAATGGTTTTGGTTGATTCTGGTGGGCGCGGCCATCGCGGGCGGCGTCACCTATCTGGTCAGCAGCCGCAGCACCCCCATCTATCGGTCTTCCTCCCTGCTTTTGATCCAGCAGGCCAACAGTCCCTCCAACCTGCAGTGGACCGAGGTGCTGACCAGCGAGCGGTTGGCGGCCAACTACGCCCGCCTGCTAACCACCCGCCCGGTCCTGAACCAGGTAGCGGCCAACCTGCGCCTGCCTGAGATCACCTCGAGCATCATCGTAGACCCCGTGCGCGAGACACAGATTATTGTGCTTCATGTGGAGGACGCCAACCCGGCCCTGGCGACAGCCGTGGCCAACGACCTGCCGGCTGTCTTCATCAGCGAGAACGAAAAACAACTACAACAACGCATCAACTCCACGCTGGAGGCCTACCAGACCCAGATCGACGGCGTAGAAGCCGACATCGAACAGGCGCAGACGCAGCTACAGGTGTTCACGGCGCTGGAGGACGACGGCGAGGAGTTGACGCTGGAGCAAGCGTCGCAGCGGGCGCGGCTGGAGGCCAGCCTGGCCCAGTATCGCAGCTCGCTGGCTGAACTGCTGCGCAACCGCGATGACGTCAAGCGGGCTGAGGCCAACCGAGGCGACACGATCACCGTGGTGGAGCCGGCCATCGAACCCACGGTACCCGTGCGGCCGCGCGTCCTGGTCAACACCCTGATCGCCGCTGCGCTGGGCGCGCTGCTGCTCATCGCGGTGGCCTTCCTGATCGAGTACCTGGACGACACCATCAAACTGCCGGAGGACGCTACGCGCGTCACCGGCCTGCCCGCGCTGGGCTCTCTGGTGCAGTATCGCAACGGCGACAAGGCTCGGCGCCTCATCGCAGCTACCAACCCCCAGTCGCCCTTCACCGAGGCCTACCGCACCCTGCGCACCAACATCCAGTTCTCCAGCCTGGACAAGCCCATCGACGCGTTGATGGTGACCAGCGCCAGCCCCGGCGAAGGCAAGAGCACCACGGCCGCCAACCTGGCCGTGGTCGTCGCCCAGGGCGGCAAGCGCACCATCCTGATCGACACCGACCTGCGCCGGCCGGTGCTGCACCAGGTCTTTGGCCTGCCCAACGCCGTCGGCGTCACCAACGCGCTGTTGCTGCCGGAAGGCAGTGACCTGACGCCGTTGCTGCAGCCCACCGAGTTGGAGAACCTGTGGCTGCTGAGCAGCGGCCCGCAGCCGCCCAACCCATCCGAGCTGCTTGGCTCGCACCGCATGGGCGAGCTGATCAAAGAACTGGGCCAATATGCCGATATGCTGGTGTTCGACAGCCCACCGACTCTGGCCGTAACCGATGCGGCCGTGTTGGCGCGCCAGATGGACGGCGTGCTGTTGGTGGTCGAGTCGGCCAAGACGCGCGAGGTTGCCGCCAAACGCGCCGCGCAAGGTTTGCTCAAGGTCAACGCCAACGTGCTGGGCATCGCGGTCAACCGCATCTCCTACCGGCTGGCCGGCTCGCACTACTATTACTACGATTATTACGAGAACAAAGGCGACGACGGCTCGGACCAGGACAGCAGCCAGTCCAAAAAACGCCGCAAGGACAAGGAGCGGCCGGCTGAGGCGCCCAGCCAGCCAGCGACTGCCGGTGGCTTCGTGACCAGCCAACTGCGCCCGCCCGGATCATCGCCTCAGGACGTCTAGCGCCTTGGCGCTTACTCAAGGTGCATGCATGGCCAGCGAACCGGGTCAGGGGTCACGGCCCATGCCAAGCGAGATCGGACAGGCGGCTGCCCAGTCCAGCCCGCGCTGGCGGGCTATGCTCCTCAATCGCCGGCTGTGGCTGGGCTTGTTCTTCAGCGTTGGCTGTCTCGCGTTGGCGATGGCAGACATCGACTTCGCCGAGATGGCCGCGGCGCTGCGCTCGGCCAACCTGGCCTGGCTGGCCGCGGCTGCCCTGACGGTACTGCTCACTAACTCGGCCAAGAGCTGGCGCTGGCGCCTGCTGTTGTACGTCAACCCTGCACCCGCCGCGGCCGGCGATAGCCCCACAGCCAGAATCGGCCTGGGCCGCCTGACGAACATCTGGACCGCGGGCGCCGGTGTCAACCTGGCCTCGCCTGTGCCGCGTTCCGGCGACCTGGTGCGTGTCTATTTCGCCAGCGCAGCGGGCGGGATCAGCAAGTCGCTGGTGCTGGGCACGATTGCGGCCGAGAAGCTGCTGGACATCGTGTTGCTGGCTGTTTGCTTCCTGGGACTGGTGCTGTTTGTCGCCATCCCCCAGGAGTTGGCGCAGCGTCAGATCACGACCGTCGCGGTGGCGCTCACACTGACGCTTATCGTGGCAGGACTGCTCTGGCAGCGCGAGCGTCTGCTGGCGCTGGCTGGAAGGCTCTTGGGACGCATCCCGCGCGGCGCCCAAGCCGCTGCCAGCATGGCCAGGGCGCTGCAAGGGCTGGATGCGCTGCGCCGGCCGGGCCGGCTGCTGGCCTTGGCTGCGCTGACCGTCGTCATCGGCTTCCTGTCGGTTTCGACGGCTTACTTGGTCTTCCTGGCCCTCGACATGCCGCCCTCCTGGGTGCAGAGCCTGCTGCTGTGGGTCGTCTTGCAGGCCGGCGCGGCTGTGCCCTCCACGCCAGGCAAGATCGGCGTGTTTCAGGTGTTGTGCCGCTGGACGCTGGGACTGTTTGGCGTCTCGGCCGCGCTGGGACTGGCCTACGGCATCCTGCTCTACCTGGTGGCGCCGCTGTTGTTGATGATCCTGGGCGCGCTGGCGCTGGCCGTCGAAGGCTGGCGCATCGGCCGCCTGCCGGCCAACATCGATTTGACGCTGGCGCCGCCCGGCCAAGATCCAGCCGAGCGCCGAGGGACGTGATGGGCAAGCCGCACGAGCCAGGCCTTCTCAACATCCTGGGCAAGCGAGCTGCACCGCGTTTGACGCCCTTGCTGACCCACCCGAACCTGGCGCAGGCTGTCCGTCACCTGGAGACCTATCTGGGCGTCATCCAGGGCAAGGGCAGCGGCACCGGTTGGGACCTGGACGCCGAGGTGCAGGCGGCGTTGGCCGCAATCCACCGTCCCGACGCAGTCGTTATCGACGTAGGCGGCGGCCGCGGCGATTGGACCGCCGCGCTGCTTCAGGCCTTGCCCTTGGCTCGTGTACTGCTGTTGGAGCCGTCGGCGCCAGCGCTGGACCACTTGCGCGCGCACTGCCTGGCGCAGACGACAGTGATCCCAGTGGCTGCGGGCGACCAGCCAGGCAGCGCTGTGCTCCATGTCCCGCGTTGGGATTCGGCCATAGCCTCTGTGCATGTGCGGCGCGACAGCTACTTCCAGGCGGAGCAATTCCAGCCGCAGCTCGTTCAGGTGGTCACTCTGGACCAAGTAATCGCGACCTTTGGCCTGGACGTGGTCGACTTTGTCAAGATCGATGTGGAAGGCCACGAGTTGGCTGTGCTGCGGGGCGCGCGCCAGTCCATGCAGGCAGGCCGGATCAAGGCATTGGCCTTCGAGTTTGGTTCGGGCAACCTCAACGCCCGCACCTTTTTTCATGACATCTGGGACGAGCTGCTCCCATACGGATTTCACTTGCAGCGCATCTGTCCAGGCGGCGTCTTGTTGCCGGTCGACGAGTACTACGAAGACCTGGAGCATTTTCGGGGCGTGAGCAACTACCTGGCCGTCCTGAGATAGAGTGAGTCTGCTGTACTTCTCAAGAAACGCTGCATGTCGATGAAAACCGTCTCGGTAATCGTTCCGGCCTTCAACGCGGCCGGAACCCTGGATGATTGCCTCGCTGCGCTACTCGATCAATCCGTGGCGCGCAGCAGCTACGAAATCATCGTCGTCGATGACGGTTCGCTGGATACCACTGCCGATGTCGCCGCACGCTATTGCAATGAGGGTGTGCAGTTGGTTCGGCAGCCGAACCAAGGCGCGGCCAGTGCGCGCAACATGGGCGTCGCCCACGCGGCCGGCGACTTGCTGCTTTTCACAGATTCTGACTGCGTTCCACAGCCTGACTGGATTGAGCGCATGGTTGCGGCATTCGCCGATCCCGAAACGGTCGGCGCCAAGGGTACGTATCTGACCGGCCAGCGCCGGCTGGTTGCTCGTTTCGTCCAGATCGAGTATGAGGACCGCTACGACCGCATGCGCAATCAGGAGCGCATTGACTTTGTCGACACCTATTCAGCCGGTTATCGCCGCGACATCTTTCAGCAAAACGGCGGCTTCAACGTAGCGGTGCGCTTCGTCGAAGACCAGGAGTTCAGTTTTCGCCTGGCAGAGAAGGGCTACAAACTCGTCTTTGTCCCTGAGGCCAGGGTCTCGCATCTGCACGACCAGGACGTCTTCGAGTACGTGGAACGCAAGTTCAACATCGGTGTTTGGAAAGCGCGCGTGATGCAGCGCCACCCAGAGCGTCTGGCCAACGATACGCACACACCGCCTGTGCTGAAGCTGCAGATCCTGTTGTTGTTCATATCCCTGCCGCTGCTGCTGACCGGCTTGGCGTTGCAACAGCTTGGGATGGTCTGGTGGCAGGCCATCGCCGGCCTGGGCGCGGCGAGCATTCTGGCCTTCGTCGCCAGCGTCCTGCCCTTTGTGCTGAAGGCCTGGCGCAAGGATCGCACCGTGGCGCTGGTTGCGCCCGCGATGTTGGCGGTGCGCGCGCTGGCCCTGGGCGGCGGATACGCAGTCGGTTTGCTGCGCTTTCTGCATCTGGAGCCGCAAGAGCGGCCCGTGCTGCGTGCCCGCCAGCGCTTGCTGAAACGGCTGGTTGATTTGATCGGCGCCGCCGTCAGCTTGATCGTGCTCGCGCCGATCGGCCTGGCTGTCGCCGTGGCGATCAAACTGGACTCGCCAGGCCCGGTGCTGTATGCTCAGGATCGCGTTGGCACCAACGGTCACTTGTTTCGCCTGCTCAAGTTCCGCACCATGGTGCAGGGCGCCGACAAACGGCTGGGCGAGTTGATCGACCTGGCCAGTCTGGAAGAGCCGGTGTTCAAACTAAAAGACGACCCTCGGGTGACGCGCGTTGGTGGCTTTTTGCGCCGCACCAGTCTGGATGAACTGCCGCAGTTGCTCAACGTCCTGCGCGGCGAGATGAGCCTGGTTGGGCCGCGGCCCGAGGAGGCATGGCTGGTCAAGCTGTACAACGACCGGCAGCGCCGCCGCCTGGCTGTCAAGCCTGGCATGACCGGCCCGATGCAGGTCAACGGCCGCGCTGATTTGAGCTTCGCCCAGCGCCTGGAGCTGGAACTGGATTACATTGAACACTACTCTTTACGCCGTGACATCGCCATCTTGCTCAAGACGATTCCTGTGGTGTTGAAAGGGAACGGCGCCTATTGACCCAGCCAGGCAGCCGCACAGAACACTCCCGTGAACCAATCATCTGATCCGAACACCCTGCACGAAATGAGCGCGGCCAGGACGTGGCAACGACGTCGTACGCTTCTGGTCGCATGCGGCGCGCTACTGGTTGTAGCGCTGCTGTTGCCTGCATGCCGCTCTGGGCAGGGGCCGGCCTGGTTTAGCGATGGCGCGCCCACCGTAGCGCCCTGGCCTACGCCGCCTGAGGCGCCGCCAACGCCCACCGTTGTCGCGCTGCGCACACTGGACCCGCTGGTGCCGACCGTGCCAGCCAATACACCACTGCCCGCGCCGGCTTCACCGCCAGCGGATCAGCCAGCGCTCGCTCCAACTGTCGCCGCGACTTCCACAGTGGATGCGCTGACGCCTGTACCGGCTGCCAACGAGGCGTTGCTGGAACCGGGCAATCTGCGCAGCCGTCTGGGAGTAGGCGCGCCGCCGGGGGTGGCCGACTTCGAGTTCGACGCCAAGATGGCGCAGCAGCTTGGTATGGGCTGGTACCTCGATTGGCACATCGATCCCAGCCCCGTCGAAGCAGGCGAGTTGGAATATGCCCAGCTCTATGCCATGCGCGACAGGAACATTCCTTTACGCCGGGCGGACATCGCCGAGGTGCTGGCGGCCAATCCAGGCGCGCTGTGGCTGGCTGGCAACGAGCCCGATGTGATCTGGCAGGACAACAAGACGCCTGAGGAGTACGCCCAACTCTATCACCAGTTCTACACCTTCGTCAAGACCCTGGATCCCAGCGCCCAGGTGGCCATCGCCGGTGTTGCCCAGGTGACGCCGCTGCGGCTGAACTACCTGGAAGAGGTGATGGCGGTCTACGAACGCCTCTACGGACAGAAGATGCCGGTGGATGTCTGGAACGTGCATGCCTTCATCCTGCGTGAGGATCGCGCTTCGTGGGGCGTCTCGATCCCGCCGGGCTTCGACGTAGACCAGGGCATGTTGTGGGAGATCGAAGACCACGACGATTTGGACCTGTTTCGCCAGCAGATCGTCGACTTTCGACGCTGGATGGCCAGGAATGGCGAACGTGACAAACCGCTGATCATCAGCGAGTTTGGCATCCTGATGCCGACTGAGTACGGCTTTCCACCGGAGCGTGTGGCCGAGTTTATGACCGCAACCTTCGACTACCTGCTCACCGCCGCCGATCCTGAACTCGGCTATCCCGCTGACGGCAACCGTCTGGTGCAGCGATTGACCTGGTACAGCCTGAGCGATACAGTCTATCCCACAGGCAACCTGGTCGATCCTGCGACGGGCGAGTTCACTTTGCTGGGCGAAACTTTTGCCAACTATGCCGCGCGTCTCGCGGAGTCACCGTGACGCGTCACGAACCTGATGTGATGTGATCAGAAGTGGGGAATGATGTCAAGAAGGAGTCTATTAATGTTACGTAAACTGTTGAACCTGATTACTCTGGCGATTGTAGCACTGTCACTGTTTTTGGTATCGCCTGGCAGCACCTTTGCGGACCCGGAAACCACCAACTGCCTCTATCCATCCCAGGCCGATCGCTTCGGCCTCACCGTCCATGCATATCATGAAATCGGCGACTTCAACGTCACGCCCTTGATGGCCCGCAGCTACCTCAACTGGCGGGCCGACCAGACGCCATCGCACCCCAACGCCATGAGCTACCATTTCATGGTGCGCGTGAGCGAGGGGGGCCATTCGCCGTCAGCGAGTGAATTGCAGACCATCGCGTTGAACAACCCGGGGTCAACCTGGATCATCGGCAACGAAGGCGACGTGATCTGGCAGGACAACACCACGCCGGCCGCCTACGCCCGCGCCTATCACAGCGCCTATACAGCCATCAAATCGGTGGACCCCAATGCACGTTTCGTGATCAACGGGGTTGCCCAGGTGTCGCCGCTGCGTCTGGCCTGGCTGGACCAGGTGTGGGACAGCTATAGAGCGACCTACGGCACGACGATTCCGGTCGATGTCTGGAACATCCATACCTACGTGGCCAACGAGATGCATCAGGAATGGGGCGCCGGAATTCCACCTGGTTTCGACAACGCTGCCGGCTACAGCGAACGGCTGGGCACCGACTGGGCGCTGGAGAGCCGGCCCAGCGCCAGCGGCGGCACGGTTCATCGCAGCCGCACCCTCGGCGCCAGGGCCTACTTCGCCTTTCGCGGCAACCAGGTGACCATTCATCTGGGCACGGGCCCTGACGCCGGCATTGCCGCCATCTATGTGGATCAGTCGGCGGCCCCCGTCGCTGAGGTCGATCTGTATGCCCCCACGCCCGGTTCGATCAGCCGCAGCTTTAGCAACCTGCCGCCGATCGGCGGCCTCCAGGAAGATCGCCACAACATCCGGGTGCAGGTGACGGATAGGCGCAACCCGGCCTCCAGCGATACCTGGATTCGGGTGGATGCCATGCAGGCTCCCTCTACAGCGAGTCTGCCAGGCGGCCGCTTCGAGGACAACAGCCCATTGCGAGCCACCCTCATCTCCTCCATAGATGACCACGACAATATCGACCTGATCAAGCAGCAGACGCGCAACTTCAGACAGTGGATGGCCAATAAAGGCCAGCGCAACAAACCGCTGATTAACACCGAATACGGCATCCTGATGACCGAGGATCTCGGCTTCGACTACCCGCGCGTGCGCACTTTCATGATCAACAGCTTCAATACCTTCCTCAACGACATGGTAGACGCGAAC
>JBFYTD010000301.1:0-4018 GCA_041300885.1 Anaerolineae bacterium
CGCCTCGCTGGCGTACAGCCAGCGCGCCTGCGCCGCATCTTGCCGGTAGATGCAGTCCAGATAGTCGCCCTGCCAGCTCACGGCTTCCAGCAGAGCCAGCGCATGCCGCTCCTCGGTTCGTCGTTGATCGATAGGATCTGCGCCGGCCAGCGGCCGGTCGTGGATCATGCGCGCAAACGGAGACAGCCGCCCGTAGTCCGGCCTGCCGCCGAAAAGTGTGGCTACCGCCGTGAACTCGCCGGCCGCGCTGAGCTGCGCCAGCAACCCGCCGCACGACAGCGCAGCGTCGTCGTAGTGGGGAGATAGGAAGATGTGCTGGTTGGGTGGCATGGTTAATCGCTGTGCAGTATAGCACCGCCCAAGCTGACGTGCAATCCTCCCAAGGCCTGATCCCAAGGGCGTACCCGCCCGACTCGACGGGGCGCGATGCCCGGCGAACGGCTTTAGGGCCCGGCTGAACTTCGCGCGGTTGGGTTCCGTGTAAAGGTCGTGTGCAGGTATTTGCTCGGATAGCAGGCATTCGAAGGAGGAACCCCATGCGACTGCGAATCTTTACCATGTCCGTTGCAGTGTTGTTGGCGGCCCTGCCCGGCTTGGCGTTAGCCCAAACGCCGCAACCGCCGCTGCCGCCTGACGTATTGCCCATTGCGCCAGGCGCCGTCCAGATCACGCGCTACCAGGTGACTGCCGTCGTCGAAGACCAGGTCGCCACGACGCGCGTCGAGCAGACCTTCTTCAACCCCGGCCCCACGCCGGTGGAAGCGACCTATTTCTTCCCCATTCCAGAGCAGGCCGCCATCTCTGAGTTCAACATGGTCGTCGATGGCCAGACGATCGAGGGCCAGATCATGCGCCAGGAGCAGGCGCGCGCGATCTATGAGAGTATCGTGCGCCAGCAGCGCGACCCGGCCCTGCTGGAGTATGTGGGGCGAGACCTGTTTCAGGCGCGCATCTTTCCCATCCCGCCGGGCGGCAGCCGCACGATCCAGCTCAGTTACAGCCAGGTGCTGCCGAGCGAGGGCGGCCTGACCCGCTACCGCTTTCCATTGCGCGTCCAGCCCCTGCTGATCGATGGTGGTGGGCCGCGCTTCGTCAACCCGATCCAGCAACTGGCCATCAGCGTGGACCTGCGCTCCACGGCGCCGCTCAAGGCGATCTACTCCTCCACCCATCCGGTTTCGGTGGCGCGTGAGAGCGACTATCACGCGTTGATTGGCTATGAAGGCAGCAACGTCATCCCCGCCAGCGACTTCGATCTGTACTGGAGCGTCGGCGAGGGCGATGTGGGCGTCAGCCTGCTGAGCTACCAGCCGGCCGGCGAGGACGGCTTCTTCCTGCTGCTGGCTGCGCCCAAGGTGACGCTGGAGCCAGGCCAGGTGGTCAGCCGCGACCTGCTGCTGGTATTGGACACCAGCGGCTCCATGCAGGGCGAGAAGATCGAGCAGGCCCGCAAGGCGCTGGACTATGTGCTGCAACGCCTCAACCCCAGCGACCGCTTCAATGTGGTCAGCTTCAGCACGGGCGTGCGCCAGTTCGCTCAGGGCTTGCAGCCCGCCAGCGAGGCCGGCCGGGCCAGCCAGTTCGTGTCCACCCTGCAGGCCGAGGGCAGCACCGACATCAATCGCGCCCTGCTGGAGACCCTGGCCCAGGTGGACCCGGAGCGGCCCACGGTGATTGTCTTCCTGACCGACGGCCTGCCCACGGTGGGCGAGACCATGCCGCAGCGCATCATCGACAACGTGCGCCAGCAGATGGGACGTAACGTGCAGCTTTTCTCTTTCGGCGTGGGCTACGACGTGGACACGGTGCTGCTGGACACCATCAGCCAGGAGAACCGCGGCGCCAGCGCCTACGTGCAGCCCGACCAGGCCATCGACGAGGCCGTCTCGACGTTCTACCAGAAGATCTCCACGCCGGTGCTCTCCGGCCTGACGCTGGACATGGGCCAGGCTCAGGTCGAAGACCTCTACCCCTACCCGCTGCCCGACCTGTTTGCTGGCAGCCAGTTGGTGCTGGCCGGCCGCTACCGCAGCGGCGGGCCGGTCCCGGTGACGCTGCGCGGCCAGGTCAATGGCGAGGAGAAGGTGTACACCTTTGATGACTTGAGCCTGCGCAGCGCCGGTGGGGAGCCATTCATCGCCCGGCTGTGGGCCACGCGCAAGATTGGCCACCTGCTGAACCAGGTGCGGCTGGCCGGCCCCAGCCAGGAGCTGATCGACGAGATCGTGCGGCTAAGCACCACCTACGGCATCGCCACTCCTTACACGTCGTTCTTTGTGCCGGAGCCGGCCGGACCCATGCCCGTGGGAGGCGCCGGCCCCATGCCGACGATGGCGCCCGCCCCCGCTGTTGTGATGGAGGTGGAGAAGCAGGTGGAGGCCGCGGCTTCGGAGGCTCTGGCGGCTGCTCCCGCTGCGCCTGCTTCTGGCGCGGCTGCTGTGCAGAACAGTCAGGCGCGCGAGGCGTTGCGTTCGGCTGACGTGGCCGCGGCCGGCGAGGCTGCCAACGGGCTGCGCACGGCCCTGGACAAGACCTTCGCCTACCAGGCCGGCTTGTGGGTGGACACGGCCTACCGGACCGACCAGCCCAAGCGGGAGCTGGCCTTTGGCAGCGATGAGTACTTTGCACTGCTGGCTGAGCATCCCGAGTGGGCAGGCTATCTGGCGGTCAGCCCCAACCTGATCGTGGCGCTGGAGGGCGTCGCCTACGTGGTGACCGAGACCGGCGCGCCCATGGCCGGTGCGGCGGCCGCGCCGACGGCTGTGGCCAGCCAGCCGACCGCCACACCGCTTGAGCCAGAGACGATCGCCACCGAGCCACCACCCGTCGCAGTCGATCAACCCGGCGTAGGTGAGCCGGCCGCGCCGATGCCTTTCTGTGCTGCCCCCGTCTTTGGTGTTGGCATGCTGTTGCTGCCGGGCATGTGGGCCTGGCGACGGCGGTAGCGGTGAGCACCAGGAGTCCGCACGCCCCCGTGCGAACTCCTGGTGCTGCGACGCTCTGCGCACGACTCAGGCTAGAGGCGACAGTACATTCGCTGCGTGGGCGATGATGCGCGCGGCCTGCTCGATACCGACCTTGCTGGTGTTGAGCTCCATATGATATAGCATGGGATCGTCCCAGCGCACCCCGAAGACCCGGTCCAGATAGCGGGCTGTGATCCTGTCATGGTCCAGCGCGCTGTGGTAGGCCTGCTCCATGCCGACGCCCTCCAGTTGCTGGATGCGCAGGATGCGGGCCGGCATCGACGCCTGCACAAGCACGTGCAGCGTGCCCGGCAGGCCTTGCAGCACAGCCTGGCCGCCGCGGCCGACGATCACCGCGTTGCCGTCCCGGTAATCGGCGTGGATCACGCTGCGCACCAGGGCGTAGCATTTTTCCGAGTCCAGCATCTCCACCGTCAGGCGCTCCTCTCCGCCGTCTGCCGGCATGCGCATGGTAATCTCTGCCGCCGCCGGCGGGCCAGGCATCAGCAGGCGCTCGATGAAGTTCCTGGCGTCCGGGCTCTCCTCACGGAACTCGATCATCTCGTGCGTGGACAGGCCCGCCTCCAGTGCGGTCTTGATAATCAGATGCTTGTCCAGGTAGCGGTAGCCCAACAGATCGCAGATGCGCGCGGCGATCTCTCTGCCTCCGCTGCCGTATTGTCGCGAAATGGTGATGACAGCCATGGTGACCTCCTTGGTCTCGATGCGAGCTCGGCGGCCAGGGATAGACCGGACCGAGCGGGAAGCCTGTGTCTGTCTCAGTATAGCAGATTTGCTGGGCGTTTTCAACCCATCAGCGCGCTAACTTGACCAACCTTCGCAGGTGGGGATAATCAAAGTAGAACAAGCGGCGCTGCGGCGCCTCCCGCCAACGAGGGCGTGAGCTTCTTCCATGATGGAAACCAACGACCTGGTCTACTCTGCGGTGCTGCGTGACTTTCAGGAAGCCCGGCGACGGGCCGCTCTGGAGGACCTGAAAGCGCGCCTGACCGGCAAATCCGACGACCTGCTCTCCTACGAGGCGATCAGAG
>JBFYTD010000302.1:0-4016 GCA_041300885.1 Anaerolineae bacterium
AGAATCCAGAAGCCGGCCGTGATCAGCATCGCCAGGCGAGCCGAGAACTCGCCCGGCATCAGCAGCACCACCGGCAGTACGAGGAGCAGGGCGATAACGCCGCCGGCCGAGCCGATGGCCCAGCCGTTGCCCGACACCCGCCCCATCTCCTCTGGCCGCGCCAGCTCGGGTAGAAAGCCGTCGTAGAAGACCTGCGAGCTGCGGTAGCCGATCTCGGCCAGGACGAAGAACAACATGCCGGCTACCACGTCGCCTGCCTGCACAAAGAAGAGCAGGCCGGTGAAGGTGATAGCCTGGGCGGTGAAGCCGAGCAGGAAGCGCTTCTTGGCGCCGGAGAAGTCGGCCATGGCGCCCAACACCGGAGCGATCAGCGCCACAATGACCAGCGCGATGCCGATGGCCAGGCCCCACAGCCGGGAGCCCTCGGCGCCGCCGACCACCACGTTCTTGAAGTAGGTCGAGAAGACGGCCAGGTAGACCACCGAGGCGTAGGCCGAGTTGCCGAAGTCGTACAGATACCAGGCGACGCGCTCGCGCTTGGTGGAGAGGGGCGGGGCGGCGGATACGGTCATGGGGTGCTCCTTTCGGGACGTACACGAGGGGAACTGGGAGGAACTTATGGGAACTCAGGGACTGGCGCTGTGCATGATACCCGCTCATTTAGTACTTGTCAATTGATAGTTTGGGCACGCCTTGAGGCCCGCGCCAACCCTATCCCCCGCGGCGGATTCGTGACCCGCCGCTGCATCGTGCAGAGGGTCTGGGCAGTCCAGACGGCTAAATCAACATCAACACGCCCGTCGCCAGGATCAGAACGATGACCAACAACCGAAAGCGCTCGCTGCTCAGCCGGCGATCGATGCGCGCGCCGGCCCACACGCCGATCAGCAGGGCCGGGACCAGCAGCAGATAGGTGGGGATAGTCGCTGTGGTCAAGTTGCCGGTCGCGATGTGCGAGAGGATGACCAGGCTGCTGCTGAAGAGAAACAGAGCCTGTAAGGTCGAGCGAAACAGATCGCGCGGCCACTGGCGCAGGTTGCCGTAGATGATGACGGGCGGGCCAGGGGTGTTGAATGCACCGCCCAGAACGCCGGCCAGGAAACCGGCCGGGTAGGCCCACAGCTCCGAGCGCAGCGGCGCGGTGTGGGGCCGCCACAGGCTGTACAGGCCATAGGCGATCAGGGTCACCCCCAGCACCGTTTTGACCACATGCTCGTCCAGGTTGCCCAACGCCCAGACGCCAAACGGCACCCCCAGCGCGGTAGTCACAGCCAGCGGCAGCACCACCCGCCGGTCGAAGCCGCGGCGGTAACGGATCAGGTTGACCGCGTAGAGTGTGAACCCCACCAGCGCCACCAAAGGCGCGGCCGCCTTGACGCCAATCACCAGCGCCACCAGCGGCATGGCCATCAGGGCGAAGCCGAAGCCGGAGGTAGTTTGCAGGAGGGCGGCGAGGAAGATGATGCTGAAAAGCAGAAGGTCAGTCATCACCTGCGCTCTGGCCGTGTCTTTTCCTCGATCCTGCGGTACTCAGATAACAGATCCGGCCGCTCCAATGCCTCAACAAATTGCCCCAACCAATGCTGAATGTAAGTCAAGTCCAGGAGGTCGCGTCGAACAATCAGCAAGGACTCGACGTCAAGCCAATCCTTGCCCCGACCGGCCACTACCTTCTGGATGATCAAATCCTCTGCGGAGCAGATCCTGGCTGACAGCCCTCCTAAACTGCCCACTTCAGCATGCTCAATAATCAGTTCTTCATAACCGGGCAGCGCCAGTAGGAAGTCAACGGTGACGCCATGAATTGTGACCGACACGATGAAGGGATTGCGAGGAGCGCCATCACGCGCAGTCTCAGGAAACTCCCGGCGCAAAGCAGACCGCAGTGCGGAGAAGTCCATGTCAGGCACAAGCACCTTGATATCGATGTCGTACGTTGTACGCACCACTCCCCAGTAGGTTAAGGCGATTCCGCCGATGATCGCATAACGATAGCCACGCGCTTCAAGGAAACCAATGGCGGCCTGCAACGGCTGTTCAAGCTGACTGGCCATGCTCGTTTCTCCATGCCTGCAACTGCCTAATAGCTTCGTAGTACTTCTCTAGCGCCAACAGTTTCTGCGCACGCTCATGCGGATTTTGAAGCGGCTGGACGCTGAGAGAAAACTCCAGCAAGGCCTGGAACTGACTCCACCGCTCATCAGAAGAGAGTTGAGCAACGCTCAACAACTTGGCTTCTTCGTCAGCTTGGCTCCTGGACTGCCAATACTGATACACGTCCCGATACAGCTCTTTGTCAAGCATTTCTTGAACACTCCTCAACACCTGGCGCATCAGAGGGACTAACATCCAGCGCCTTTGCAGCGAATAGCGCACAGCGCGCCGCATGGAGTCCGGGGTCGGGTACCTACTTACTCTGGAGCGCACTTCCAATAACTGCTCCCGGGATCATAGCATGATCAAGCAAAAAGGGCCAAGTCCGCGTTTCTCTCAACTGAGTACGAGTACCCAGTTAGCCAAGAGAACGCACTCACTGGCCGGTGAGCGCGTCCAGACTCGCAGTCCATAGAGTCACACCAACCAGCAGTTTCACCGCAGGTTCCATGACTGTCTCCTAGCGGCAAAGAGCCTTGCTCTGTGCTTGCCTTCACGGTCGTGTCAAGTCAACTTGCGCACTTGCGGCAGTGTATCTCTTTCGCTTCAGTTGAATTCTCGCCCCCCTTGGTGTATAATTGGTCTGGCTTGCGCGCCAGCCTCGCCCCTCCGACCATTCCCGCCCGCTCACCGCAACGTGAGGTATCCACCATGGCCGATCCCCTGCTTTCCTCCCTGGCCCAGATCTACCCGACTGATCGAGTTCTGACCCAGCCGGCCGCGCTGGCGCCGTATGAGTGCGACGCGCTGACCGCGACGCGCGTCCGGCCGCGCGCGGTGGTGCTGCCCGAGACGCAGGAGGAGGTGATCGAGACGGTGCGGCTGTGCTACCGGCTGGGCCTGCCCTTCGTGGCCAGGGGCAGCGGCACCAGCCTATCGGGCGGCTCGCAGCCGCTGGCCGACGGCATCGTCATCGCCCTGAACCGGCTGAACCGTATCGTCCACATCGACCCGGCCGCGCGCATCGCCGTGGTCGAACCGGGGGTGATCAACCTGGACGTCAGCAAGGCCGCCGCGCCGCACAACCTCTACTACGCGCCCGACCCGGCCAGCCAGTTGGTCTGCACCATCGGCGGCAACGTGGCCTTCAACGCCGGCGGCGTCCACTGCCTCAAATACGGCATGACCAGCAACCACGTGCTGGGCATCAAGGCCGTGCTGGCCGACGGCGAAGTCGTCCACCTGGGCGGGGCCAGTCTGGAGGGGGTCGGGCCGGACCTGCCGGGGCTGTTCGTGGGCAACGAGGGGCTGTTCGGCATTGCGCTGGAACTGACCCTGCGCCTCCTCGCCCGCGTCGAGCGCTACAAGACAGTGCTGGCGGCCTACCGTTCACTGCAAGAGGCCGGCGACGCGGTCAGCATGATCGTGGCGCGGGGTCTCTTGCCGGGCGCGCTGGAGATCATGGACCCACTGGCCATCAAGGCCACCGAGGCTGCGGCCCATCCCGGCTATCCCCTGGACGCCGGCGCGCTGCTGATCGTTGAGCTGGAAGGGGAGGCGCTGGAGGTGGAGGCCGATTTCGCAGTCCTGCTGGAGGTGCTGAGCCAGTCGGGCGCCTACCAGGTGCGGCCGGCCCAGAGCGACGCCGAGCGCATGCTGATCTGGAAGGGGCGCAAGAGCGCGTTCTCGGCCGTGGGCCGGCTGACGCCGCAGTACATCGTCCAGGACGGCGTGGTGCCGCGCAGCAACCTGGGCGCAGCGCTGGCGAAGATCAGCCAACTCAGCCAGCAGTACGGCATCCAGGTCGCTAACGTCTTCCACGCCGGCGACGGCAACCTGCACCCGCTGATCTTCTACAACGCCAAGACGCCGGGCGAGCTGCACAAGGCCGAGGCCATGGCCAGCCAGATCCTGCACCTATG
>JBFYTD010000303.1:0-6272 GCA_041300885.1 Anaerolineae bacterium
ATGTTGGACGTGGGCTTCTTGCCCGACATCCGCAAAGTGGCCCGCCTGCTGCCGCGTGAACGTCAGACTATGCTCTTCTCGGCTACATTGGAGCCGATTATGGGGCTGGCCAGCGAGGTGACGCACAATCCTGTGCGTGTCGGCGTGGAAAAGTCCGCGGCCCCGGCCGTCATCGACCAGACGCTGTTCCCTGTGCCGGAGGATCGCAAGATCCAGGCGCTGCAAGCTCTCTTGCGCAAAGACGGCGTTAGCAGCGTGCTGGTCTTCACTCGCACCAAGCACCGCGCCGACAAGGTCGCCAAGAACCTGCAGCGGATTGGCGTGGTGACGGCTGTGATCCACAGCAACCGCTCGCAGAACCAACGCATCGCTGCGCTGGAGGCCTTCCGCAGCGGCCAGGCCCGCGTGCTGGTGGCCACCGACATCGCTGCGCGCGGCATCGACGTAGAGGGCGTGTCGCACGTCGTCAACTTCGACATGCCCGGCCAGGCCGAGGACTACGTGCATCGCATCGGTCGTACGGGCCGGGCCCAGATGGCTGGCGCAGCCTTTACGCTGGTGACGCCCACCGACGAGGTGATGGTGCGTAAGATCGAGACGATCCTGAAGCAGCGCATCCAACGCCAGCGGCTAGATGGCATCAGCGACGCCGTGCAGGGAACCGGCCTGCCCGACAAAGAGACATTCCGTCGTTATCTGGAAACCAAGAGCGGTAGTGCGGGCCGGCCTGCGCCGCGCTACAGCTAGAACTAGCAGAAATGACATTTCTTCAGAAGAAATGCCATTTCTCGTAAACGGATTATAAAACTCCCCGGCCGCATAGGCCGGGGAGTTTTGTTGTCACGACTGTTCGTCAGAGCCTGCGTTTTCCTGCTGCTCCTTGGCCTTGCGCCGCTTGCGCTGCCAGGAATAGAAGGGCAGCATCACCGACATGCTGGCCTCCTGCGCCTTGGTGCGAGCCGTCACCTGGGCCGACCAGACGGCGGTGCGCATCTTGTTAGCCTGCAGCTGCAATGCGTCGCGGATCGGCCAATTCTCCACCAGAATCGCCTGCTCATCAGCAGGCCGTTGCGGCTCCCAGTGCATCACTGCCGAACCCCAGGTCATACCCGCGCCGAAGCCCGACAAAACCACATGGTCGCCGTCCTTGATCTTGCCTTGATCCGCCGCCTCAGCCAGCGCGATGGGCAACGCCGCAGCCGAGGTGTTGCCGTAGCGGTCCAGGTTGACCATGACCTTGGCAGGATCGAACTTCAGCCGGTGGGTGGTCATCTCGATGATCCGCATGTTGGACTGGTGCGGAATCAGGTAGTCAATCTCGCTGAACGGCAGACCGCTGCTCTCGACCACGTTCTGGATGCTGCGAGTCATGGACTTGACAGCGAACTTAAAGACCCGCTTGCCGTCCATCCTCAGGTAGTTTTCGCGGTTGTCCAACACTTTCTGGCTGAAGGGGTTGACGCCGCCGCCGCCCGGGCAATAGAGCGCATCCCACAGCGCGCCGTCGGAGCCTAGCTCGTAGGAGAGCAAGCCAGTGGGGGAGTTGCTGGCCTCTAGCACGGTCGCGCCTGCGCCATCGCCGAACATGATCGCGGTGTTACGATCAGTGTAGTCGATGCCGGCAGATACCTTCTCTGCGCCCACCACCAGCACCCGCTCGTACATGCCGGTTTTGATAAACTGGGTAGCGGTCACCATGCCATAGAGCCAGCCCGTGCAGCCGGCCGTCAGGTCGAAGGCTGGCACGCCGCGCGCGCCCAGGCGATCTTGCAGCAGGCTGGCGCCGGCAGGAACGAAGTAGTCCGGCGTCGACGTAGCCAGGATGATCAGACCTAAGTCCTCTGGCCGCACCTGGGCGCGCTCCAAGGCGATGCGGCTCGCCTCCAAGGCCATATCGACGGTGGTCTCCGTCGGCTCAGCGATGCGGCGCTCGCGGATGCCGGTGTTGTGGGTGATCCACTCGTCGTTGGTGTCCACCATCTGTTCCAGGTCGTAGTTGGTCAACCGGCGGGCGGGCATACTCCGACAACGGCTCTATCGAGCCAAGATAGCAAAGCAACAGGCGGCCAACGCCAAGCGGCTGTGTCTTGTGTCCACAGCGTCGGGCATCGTCGCCGCCTGCCAGGAAAGTCGAATTCAGAGCTATGAGCGCCCGCGGTACCAGACGGCCACACCGACAGCGCCGACGGCCACCGACACACCGGACGCGGTAGCCGCTACGGCTGTGAGCTTCCAATGCTCACGCAGATTGATCAGAAACACGCCACGCCAGCCCTGGCGCTGCATGGCCGCTGACAGCAGACTTTGGCGCAGGTCCTCACGAAACGCCAGCCGCAGCGGCACGGGCGTCAACGTTTGCTTGAGCAGCAGGCTAACCTGCGCCAGCGATTCCAACTCGGCGCGCGCCTCCGGGGCCAGAGCGTCCAGCGCTGCGCCGTTGGCGTCGTCGGGAAGGCCGTAGAGGTTAAGGAGTTCCTCCAGACTGCGCTTTTCCATGAATACACTCGCTTGATTAGTCCTAATCCCGCATGTGAAGCGGTCAGGAATCGACCGGATAGACGACAACTCCCAGCGTGCCGATGCCCAGATTGGTCACCAGAGAGGTTGCCAGCCGGCAGATGAACGTGCGGCGACAGTCCATGGCCTGCTGCGCCTGGCTCAGGAGCGCCTGGCCGGCGGCCAGGTCCTCGGCATGCACGACGGCCAGGTTGACTGGTCTGCCTGCGGCCCGTTCAACGGCCAGATCCACCAGCCTGCTCAACGCCGCTTTGCGGCTGCGCACCCGCTCAGCCACGGTCAACAGGCCATCGTCAAGGGCGATCAACGGCTTGATCTGCAACATAGAGGCCAAGCTGCTCTGCAACGCGCCTACGCGGCCGCTCATGCGGGCGTACCTGAGCGTATCCAGATAGAAAAAGATGCCCAGATGATCCCGAATCGCCGCCCAGCGAGCCAGAACCTGATCAGCGTCTGCGCCCTGGGCCAGCAACTCCACGGCCTCCTGCACCATAAAACCGATAGCAGCAGAGCCAGACAACGAGTCGAAGACTCGCACATCCACCAGGTCCTTGACCATCTCAGCAGCCATCTCAGCCGAACGCACGGTGCCGCTCAACTTGCCGGTGACGTGTAGGGAGAGGATCGTAGTTGCCCCTTCGCCGGCCAACTTGCGATAGACTTCGGCGAATTCTCCAGGCGCGGGCTGCGATGTCTTGGGCACGATGCCTAGCGCATCCACCTTGCGGAAGAACTCAGCGTAGCTAAGGGTCACGCCCTCCTGGTGCTCTTCGGAGCCGAAGAAGAGATGGATCGGCACAACGTGAATAGCGAGCTGTGCGAGCTCGCCGTCGGGCAGATCACAGGTCGAATCGGTTACAATGCGTATCATAAGAATGCGCTATCTAAGCGAAGCCGCGTTTTTGCAGATCCTCGCGTAACGCCAGCAGCGTGCGGTGATAAAGCGACTTGATGGCGCCTTCACTGCGGCCCATGATCGCGCCGATCTGGGCATTAGGCAGTGCGTCGCTAAACTTGAGAAGGATCAACTGCTGGCGGTCGTCGGGCAGCCGGCGGATCGCTCCCATCAGCGCCTCTCGAGCCTCTGAAGCCTCAGCCAGCCGCTCTGGATTGCCGGGACCGTGGGGTAGATGAATCTGGTCTTCCAGAGCCAGCTCTGGCCGGCGGCTGCGATCGCGATGCCAGTTGGCTACCAGGTTGTGCGCAATGCGATATAACCAGGCCGAAAAGGGCACACCGCGATCGTTGAAGCGACTGATGTGATCCAGCGCCTTGAAAAATGTCCGGGCAGTCAGGTCTTCAGCATCTTGTTGGTTGCCGGTTCGATAGTAGATATAGCTGTAGATGCGATCGACATAGCGTTCATACAGGACGCCAAACGCGATGGGGTCCTCTTTGGCCTGCTCGATCAGCTCAGCTTCGGCATCGTGCTCCAGCGCTACCTCGCCAGGCCGGCCTGCCAACGCACTCCCATCTGCGCTCAAGGTGAGGTCGGTCATCGAGGCACCGCCTCGCATAAGCGTGCGCGCAACAACACGAAGCACGATTGGGTGAGTTCAACAGAATTTCTCGACATCTTGTACAACACTGAACAGGCAATGTGGTTTCGCACAACAACCAGGATAGTAGACGCTTGGGCGATTCCTGCTATAATATGCTCCAGGGACGATTTGGGCAAATTGCTGAAAGACATGCGTCCATATCTTTGGCGCGGGTCTTACGGAATCGAAAACGCCCCAGAGCGGTTGCTCTGAGGCGTTGGATGGAATATAGGCTCATTAGCGCCGGGCGTCGCGGCCGATGTGATCCAGGAACTCGCCGCGCGTCTGGGGATTGTGCTTGAAGCTGCCCAGCATGGCGCTGGTGGTCATGCGAGCGTTGGCCTTCTTGACCCCGCGCATGGCGGCGCACATGTGCTGCCCCTCGACTACCACGGCCACGCCCTGAGCTTCCAGCGTGTTGTTCAGGAAGTCGGCGATCTCTTGCGTCATACGTTCCTGCACCTGCAAACGGCGGGCGAACATCTCGACGATGCGCGGGATCTTGCTCAATCCGATTACCTTGCCGTTTGGAATGTAGGCCACGTGGGCCTTACCGTAGAAGGGCAGCATGTGGTGCTCGCACATGCTGTAGAAGTCGATGTCCTTGACCAGCACCATCTCGTCGTAGTCCACGTCAAAAATGGCGTCGTTGACTAGCGCTTCGGCGTCGACGTGGTAGCCCGAGGTTAGCTCAGCGTAGGCCTTGGCGACACGCAACGGTGTGCGCTGCAGTCCCTGGCGCTCCGGATCCTCGCCGATCGATTCGAGAATCTGACGCACGGCGCCTTCCATCACGGACTGAGTGTCTTGCGGCATAGTGAAGTCGATGTCCAGCCACTGCGCTTCGTGGTCATGGTCGTCCTCATGGTGATGGTAGCCATTGCCATTGCCGTTCCCATTGCTGCGGAACTCCTGTTTCAGTAGATCGTATGACTGACTATTAATTTTCAGGTTTGTCATGAGTTGTTTTTCCTTTCAGCGTGCCGCTCGCGTAACTCTATTGTGAGCTAGACATGCTCTCCCTGCTGCTTGCGTGTCCAATTCTAATAGAGACTGGGTGTTATGTCACAGTTTTGTCTAATTTAATTGTTTACAATATATACAATTATAGCTAGTTGTTCAGATTAGTTAAGTCAGCTTGGTCACAATCGCTCCCTTCTGACGCAATCGGAACACTATACCTTACCGCAGCCAGCCGGACGCTTGCTGGCGGCCAACCAAAGAAGAGGAAAACACCATGACCACAGACCGTATCGAAATTCGCGACCTGTCAGTACGATGCATCGTCGGCATCAACCCCGAAGAGCGTGTCAAGAAACAAGATGTGATCATAAATCTGACCCTGTTCGGCGACCTGCGCCAAGCCGGTCTGAGCGACGACATCGAGGACGCCATCAACTACAAGACGCTAACCAAGCGCGTGCTCGACCACGTGGAGGAGTCCGAGTACTTCCTGGTGGAGAAGATGGCCCACAAGATCGCCGAGATTGCCGTCATGGAGTTCGCCATCCAGCGCGCCCTTGTCAGCGTCGAAAAGCCGGGCGCGCTGCGCTTCGCCCGCTCCGTCGGCGTCGTCGTCGAGCGAACCCCCGCCGACTTCGCCTGACGCCTCTCCCCATTCACCATTAACCGTTCACCAATTCACCAATTTCCCAATTTCCCATTTCACCACTCCCATGCCCACCGCCTACCTCTCCCTCGGCTCCAATGTCGACAAAGAATACAACTTGCCGGCCGCCGTGCGACTGCTGGCAGAACACGGCCGCGTGCTGGCCGTCTCAGCCGTCTACGAGACCGCGCCGGTCGGCAATCCCGACGATCCCTCCTTCATCGAGCAGCAGCTTGGCCGGCAGCGCAGCGCCGACCCCAACGCGCCCCGCACCATCGACGTGGACATCTCGCTCTTCGACGACGCGATCCTCGACCTGGGCAAGCGCCATATCCCCGACCCGGAGATCGTGCGTTTCCCCCACATCGCCGTGCCGTTGGCCGACCTGGCGCCCGACTATCGCCACCCAGAGACGGGCGAGACCCTGGCGCAGATCGCCGCGCGCGTGACAGCCGCCGCCGGCCAGCCGCTGCTGCGCCGCGCTGATATTTTCCTGCCAACGCCATGACACCTGATCATCGGGAACTGCTCCCCATCAGCGCAGCGCGTGCGGCCAACGGCGCCCTTACCCTGGGCGGCTGCTCTCTGGCCGAGCTGGCCGAGCG
>JBFYTD010000304.1:0-4011 GCA_041300885.1 Anaerolineae bacterium
ATCCTGGACCGGTTTTGCGCGGCGTTGTGCAGACACGTCCTCGCCGGCGACGCTGACAGCGATGATCCCTCGTGCGACGTCCGGGCCTGCATTCAGTGGCTGGAGAGCAACAACCTCTTTGTGACTTCATTGGACAGCGCCAGGCAGTGGTACCGTTATCACCACCTGTTTCAGGAATTGCTCCAACGAAGATTGCTGGACGAGGTGGGGCCGGAGCGGGTGACCGAGCTCCACCGTAGGGCGGCGAGCTGGTTCGCGGGACAGGGTTTGATCGACGAAGCGCTGCGCCATGCTCTTGCCATCGACGACCTGGATCTGGCAGTTCAACTGATGGTTGCCGGGCTGTGTGATGTGCTCAACCGGGAGGACCGAGCCACGTTGGACCGCTGGCTGCGTCTGTTGCCCGATGAGTTCATCCAGCAATCCCCCTGGCTCTTGTTGATCAAGGCGATCGTTTTTGGGTTTTCCTGGCAGCTTGCCGCAATGTGGAAGCTGCTCGGACACGTCGAGGCGCTGTTGGACGAAGGGGCTGAACGCATACGACGCCCCATCGATGTGCACGATCTGCCGGCGCTGCGGGGCATCATCGCCACCTTGCGGGGCCAGGAGGCCTATCACCGCGGCCAGGCAGACCGGGCCATCGCTTGCAGCGAGGAGGCGCTGGCGCTGCTCCCCAGGAAGTGGAGTTATGTGCGCGGCATCGCGGTCCTCTACTGGGGCCTGAGCATGCAGGCGACCGGTCGCGGCGACGCCGCCCAGCGCGCGCTGATCGACGAGTACGGGGATTTGTTTGAGAAGACTGACGCGTATGCGCTGCGCCTGCTGTTTACGGCGTGTTTCAACGCCATCGAGCGCGGCCACCTGGAGCAAGCAAGGCTCATGGCGCAGGCGATGCTTGATCATGCGACGTCTAGCCGGCTGCAGCATGTAGTGGGGTACGCGCACAACATGCTCGGCGCGGTGCACTACTACTGGAATGAACTGGACACGGCCGTGCAGCACTTCGAGGTGCTGGTTGCCAAACGCTTCGCTGTCTATACGCAGGTCGCACGCAATGGCATGATCGGCGCGGCGCGAGTGTATCTGGTCAGGGCAGATATCTCTGCAGCCTGGGCGGTCATGGAGATCCTGAGCCAGTTTGATTTGGATCGCCTGGGACAAGACGGCGAGGACGCGCGTTCTCTGCGCGCCCAACTGGCATATTACCAGGGTGACAGCGCGGCGGCCTTGCGCTGGGCAGACAGTTACACAGATCCGGTAGTGGGCCGGTCGCTGCTCTGGCTGCAAGACCCCCACCTGGCGAAGGCCCGCATCCTCTTGGCGCGAGGCACAGGCGTGGATGTGCAAGCGGCGCTCGACATCCTGGACGCGCTGCGCGAGTTTGCGCAACACACCTTCAACGTGCGCGTCCAGATCGAAGTACTGGCGCTGCAGGCCCTGGCGATGGAGACGCAAGGCAAATCCGCTGCCGCAGATGCTGCCCTGCGCCAGGCCGTGGACCTTGCGCGGCCCGGCGGCTTCATCCGGCCTTTCGTCGACCTGGGGCCACCCATGCGGACCCTGCTGCTCCGCCTGGCCGGGCAAGGTCCGACCGTCGAAACCGTGCAGCACATCCTGGCCGCGTTCCCTGAGCCTCCAGAGAAAGCCACACGGGTTGTTGTCGAATCCCAGATCCGGACGGCCAACGCCGGATTGGTTGAACCCCTCACCGATCGCGAGTTGGACGTGTTAGCGCTATTGCCCGGGCGGCTGAGCAACAAAGAGATCGCCAGCCAATTGGCTCTTTCCACGGCGACTGTGAAGCGCTATACAGTCAACATCTATCAGAAACTCGGCGTCAATAAGCGACGGGACGCAGTCATCAAAGCGGAAGCCCTTGGCATCCTCCCCCCTGGCTGACCGCCCGTTTCCCTCCTCGCCGGTCGCCCTCACCTTTTTGTCACCCTTTTCTCACCCTTTGGGGGTATCACACCTTAGCTAGTCGCGATACACTGGCAGCATGAACGCTGTGCTGCCTCCGAGTATTTCTGGGTTTGATCGCCCTGTGACGTACCGAATCGCCGTGCAGGGCCGCATCCCTGTCACCTGGCGCGATCGCCTGGAAGGCATGGCCATCACGGAAAGCTCTGCGAGAGCCGAGCCGCCTGTGACCACGCTGGTAGGCGAGCTGGCTGATCAGGTCGCCCTGGCCGGCGTGCTCAACACGTTGGTCGAACTGCATCTGTCAGTGGTGGCGGTAGAGCTCTTGTCTGCCCGATAGATTGTGACGCTGCTTGATAAGGAGAGATTCCATGACACTAGGACCCATCGATTTCATCGCCCTGGAGTTCCCAGGCAACCGGTTCAGGGGTGACATCCTGCCCGACCTCTTCGAGTTGGTCGAGAAGGAGATCATCCGCATCATCGATCTGGTCATCATCCGGAAAGATCAGGGCGAGGTGACTGTTCTCGAGCTGCGTGAGCTCGATCCCGCGCACGTCGAGATGTTCAACCCCCTGAAGGCCGAGGCAAATCAGATGATCACGGAGATCGACATCGCCATGATTGCAGGACAGCTCGCTGACAACAGCACCGCTGGACTCTTGTTGATCGAGAACCTGTGGGCGAAGAAGACGCAGCAGGCCATGCTGGATGCCAACGGCCGGGCTGTGATGTTCGAGCGCATCCCGCACGACGTTGTGGAAGAAGCGCTGGCCGACATCGCGGCGCTGGCTGCGACCGAGGCGTAAGAACCAGATTCCGGCGACGCTTCAAGCGAAGCGGATGCCGGAGCCGATCATTCATTGGAGGATCAAATGTTTGCACGAATGCGACCAAGACCGCTCGTCCGCGCCGCAGGCGTCGTGGCCACCACCGCCGTAGTGGCAGGAACAGCCGGCGCTGTCCATCACCGTCAACAGCAGAAATACGCGCAGCAAGATGCGGCCGCCCAGCAACAGCAGCAAATGGCCTATGAGCAGGGCCTGGCCGACGCGCAGGCTCAACAGCAGTACGCGCCTGAACCGGAACCAGCGGCTACCGGGTCTGACCTGACGACCCAGCTCCAACAACTGGCGCAGTTGCACACCGGCGGTGTGTTGAGCGACGACGAGTTCGCCGCGGCGAAGGCGAAGCTACTGAGCGGTTGATCCCATACCTACCGCTGCCGGCGGGTCTGCGACCCGCCGGCAGCGCATCACACCCATCCACTGGAGGTTGAACCATGTGCTGTTTCTATACGATCCTGATCTTTCTCGGCCCCCGCATCGCAGCGCCGATCTGGTGGCTGGCCCAGCCGGCCCGCTGGAGCGCCGCCTTCAACAACAACATCCTCTGGCCGATCCTGGGCATCATCTTCGTGCCCTGGACCACCATCATGTACGTCCTCGTCGCCCCGGCCGGCGTCGCTGGTTGGGATTGGCTGTGGCTTGGACTGGGCCTGTTGGCGGATGTCGCCTGGTGGGCTGGCGGCGGATTCCGCAAGCGCGCGCCGGGCTACACCGGGCAGTACTAGCACCACTGCGACGCACTCGATCGAGACGCTACAATGACAACGGATACCCGAAATGGCGAAAACGCGACCGGAGTCAAGCGCTTCATTCCCATTCTATCCTGGCTGCCGAGCTATGATCGTTCCTGGCTGACCGTCGACATCATCGCCGGGCTGACGTTGTGGGGACTGGTGGTGCCGGAAGCCATGGCCTATGCGGGCATCGCCGGCCTGCCGCCGCAAGCGGGCCTCTACACGCTGCTGGCTGCGCTGCTCATCTATGCGTTGCTGGGCACGTCGCGCCACCTGGTGGTGCAGGCCACCTCGGCCACGGCCGCGCTGCTCGCGTCGGCCGTAGCGGCGGCGCTGGTGGCGACGGCCGCGGCCAACGCCTCCGATCCGGCAACCTACCAGACCTATGCGTCGGCCTTCGTCCTGGTCACCGGCCTGGTCTTTCTGGTCGCGGGCCTGGCCAAGCTGGGCTTCATCACCCAGTTCCTCTCCAAGCCGGTGATGGACGGCTTCGTGATGGGCCTTGCGAT
>JBFYTD010000305.1:0-4009 GCA_041300885.1 Anaerolineae bacterium
GGCTCGTTGCCCACCGGGCAGACCTGGATGCAGGCGCCGCAGGCCGTGCAGGCCCAGACCGCCGACTCGCTGATCGCGTAGTCCAGCAGCGGATCGGTCGCGCCGCCGTTGGCGATAGCCGTGCTGTTGGCATTGATGTACATGCGCTTGTTGATTTCCAACGCCGACGGCGACAGCTCCTTGCCGGTGGTGTAGGCCGGACAGACGTCCTGGCAGCGGTTGCACATGATGCAGGAGTAGGCGTCCAGGATGTGCTTCCAGGGCAGTTGCTCCAGCGTAGCCACGCCGAACTGCTCGATGGTCTCATCCTCCATGTCGATGCGTTCGATCTCGCCGCGCGAGCTGCGTTTGGGATGGAGCAGGAAGTTGACGCCCGACATGATCAGGTGGATGTGCTTGGTGTAGGGGAAGTAGGGGATGAAGGCCAGGATCAGGCCCAGGGCGATCCACCAGGAGGCGTGCTGGGCCACGTTCAGCGCGGCCGGACTCATGCCGGCCCACAGGCTGCTGACTGCCGTGGCGAAGGGCTGCCAGGGGTCGCTGTGCTGCGCCACGTCGAAGCTCTCGCCCAGGAAGCGGAAGCCGATGTGCGCCAGGATGAACAGGCCGACGATCAGCGAGTCGCGCCGGATGCGACCGGCCTTGACCTGCTCGGTCAGCTTGACGTTCTCATGGTAGTTGAGCGCTGATGACTTGAAGACGAAGCGGCGCAGCAGGAAGAAAGTCATGGCCACCAGCGCAGCCACGCTGAGCACATCGGCAATCAACCGGTAGATATCGCCCACCGTGCCGGGCACGGTCCAGCCGGTGAAGCCGCGCAGCACATCCAGCGCGTTGACCAGGAAATAGAACATGAAGGCCCAGGCGATCAGCGCGTGCATGAAGCTGGCGCCTGGCCGCGCCCGCCAGGTGGGCAGCAGGCCGATCCACTGGACCGCGGCATTCCACAGCCGGCCGGGGATCTCCTTGGCCGGGAAGTCGCCCTGGCCGCGCTTGATGATCAGGTAGACCTTCTTGAAGCCCTTGTAGCCGAAGTAGAGGGACGCGGCCACGGCGATCAGAAACAGGATCATCTCGGGGATGGTGAGCTGAAAGGTAGACTCCATAAGATGCAACTCCTTCCGACGATGAGGAGAGAACTGTCCGGACGCCATGGGGCCGTCATGGGCAGGTAAGAGGACACTGATGCCAGCGTTGGCTAGAGTGTAGCGCATTTCGGCGCGTTTGACTATGACCTGCGTCATAGAATCGAGGGCAATGTGGACTATTTGTGGCGCATTATACAAGAAAGACACGCTATTCGCAAAAAGCCGTGACGCAACGCGTCACAATCTCATCCCTTGCTCTGGTCGGTCCCGCCGGGATGGTTCCCCATCTCCTGACCGAGCCAGCCGGATGATTTTGGAGAATCGTCCTCTATTCGCTACACTGCCCACATGGATGCTGACCCCTCCCCTGCCTACGTCTACATCGTGCGCTGCGCCGACGGCACGCTCTACACCGGCTGGACCACCGACGTGGGACGCCGGGTGGGCGAGCACAACGCCGGCCGCGGCGCGCGCTACACCCGCCAGCATGGACCCGTAGAGCTGGTCTATAGCGAGGCCCACCCTGACCGTTCGTCGGCCATGAAACGCGAAGAGGAGATCAAACGGCGGGGACGAAGATACAAGGAGCGGCTGCTGCGCTTGTAGGTCCGGTTATCAACCGGACATCCGCCACGCAGCGTGTGTCCGGTTGGTAACCGGACCTACACCGGTGCAACCAAACGACAGCAAGAGCCGTCTATAGCTAACGAACCTGGGATATTGACCGGGCCGCGCGGGCGGCGTATAATGCGCCTGGCACTCAACGTGTCGAGAGAGATCACAGATACAGGAACCTCCCTTTGAATAGCTTCAGCCTTTCCGTTTGCATGCCGGCTTACAACGAGGAAGCCAACCTGCCGGGGATGATCGCCGATGTGGTCGCGATCATGCAGCCGCGCTTTGTCGATTTCGAGATCGTCGTCGCCAACGACGGCAGCAAGGACCGCACCGGCGCGGTGTTGCAGGAGCTGGCCCAGCAGTACCCGCAGCTCAAGCCGGTGGACCATGCCGTCAACCAGGGCTACGGAGCGGCCGTCTTCACCGCGCTGAGCAACGCTACCAAGGACGTCATCTTCTTCACCGACTCCGACCGCCAGTTCAAGCTGGAGGAGATCGACCGGCTCACACCGCACCTGGCCGAGGCCGATATGGTGGTCGGCTACCGATCGCCGCGCCGCGACCCCCCCATGCGCGTGCTCTTCGGCCATGGCTGGAGCTCATTGGTGACGCTGCTCTTCGGCTACACCGCGCGCGATATCGACTGCGCGTTCAAGCTGCTGCGCCGCGAGACCTTCACGCGTGTGGCGCCGTCGATCCAGTCGCGCGGGGCCACCTTCAGCGCCGAGTGGCTGGTGCTCTCCAAGCGCTCCGGCTGCCGCTTCGCTGAGGTGCCGGTCAGCCATCTGCCGCGCACGGCCGGCGCGCAGACCGGCGCCCGCCCCGACGTGATCAAGCGCGCCTTTCGCGAGCTGTGGCGTTTCCGCATGCGTCTGTGGCAAGAAACCCCCAACATGGCCAATTCGGCTGTACAGGAGTAACCCAAGGGGTGCGCCTGCTGGCCATCGCGCCCACAGGTTTCTTTGCCGACTACGGCTGCCACGTGCGCATCCGCGGGCAAATGAGGGCGCTGCAAGCCCGCGGCCACAGCGTGCGCATCGTCACCTATCCGGCCGGCCGCGATGTGGATGGCTTAGCCACGCGGCGTCCGCCCCTTTGGCCGGCCGGCCGGCCCATGCCGGTAGGCTCGTCGCGGCGCAAGCTGCTGCTGGACGCCCTGCTGGCCCCGACCGCGCTGCACGCCGCGCTGCGCTTCCCCGGCGGCCGGCCCGACATCATCCACGCTTACTTGCACGAGGGGGCGCTGCTGGGGTCGCTCCTGGCGCGGCTGTTGAGCGCGCCGCTGGTCTTCGACTTCCAGGGCAGCCTGACGGCTGAGATGCTGGACCATCGCTTTCTGCGGCTGGGATCGCCCATGCTGGCCCCGCTGCAACGACTGGAAGGCTGGATCGACCGCCAGCCGCAGGCGATCCTGGCCAGCTCGCAGCACGCGGCCGGGCTGTTGCGCAACGCAGGCGTGCCTGCCAGTCGAATCCACACCTTGCCCGACAGCGTCGACCCGCGCGCCTTTCGCCCGCGGGAGGAGCTGCCCCAGCGCCTGCTCGACCGGCTGCGCCAGCGTCTGGCCCTGCCAACCGGCCGGCCGCTGCTGGTCTACCTGGGGCTGTTAGCGCCCTACCAGGGCACTGACCTGCTGCTGCACGCCATGCAGCGCCTTGTCGTGCGTGATCCGCCGCCGCATCTGTTGCTGATGGGCTTTCCCGACGTGGCGCGCTACCGGGCGTTGGCAGGCCGGCTGGGGCTGGACCGACACGTGACTTTCACGGGCGCGGTGCCCTACGAGCAGGCGCCCCTGCACCTGGCCTTAGGCGACGTGGCCATGGCGCCCAAGGTTTCGGCCAGCGAGGGCAGCGGCAAGCTGCTGCCCTACATGGCGGCCGGGTTGCCGGTGGTCGCCTTCGACACACCTGTCCAGCGCGAGTATCTGGGGGAATTGGGCATCTACGCGCCGGCCGGCGATGCGGCCGGGCTGGCGGATGCCATCGGTTGGGCTCTGGACCACCCCGCCGCCGCCCGCCGCTCCGCCCTAGCCCTGCGCGCCCGCGTCGTCAGCCAGTACACCTGGGATCACGCGGCCAGCGCCATCGAGGCTGTTTATGCGCGCGTCGCGTAGGACTGACAGTCTTGATCCTGCGCAGGACGCGGTCTCCGCGCCACGACTTCCCTCGCGCACGGCCCAGGACTGTCAGTCCTTTCCGAAGCGCTGGCTCCTCGTCGTCTTTCTCATCGGCCTGCTCAACGCCAGCCTGTTTGCCCTGGCCACGCCGCTGTGGCAGGCGCCCGACGAGCCGGGACACTTCGAA
>JBFYTD010000306.1:0-4005 GCA_041300885.1 Anaerolineae bacterium
CGGCCAAGGACATCATCCTGGCGGTGATCGCCAAGAACGGCGCGGGCGGCGGCGCAGGCCACGTCTTCGAGTACCGCGGCGGCGCCATCCGCCGCCTGAGCATGGCCAACCGCATGACGATCTGCAACATGAGCATCGAGGGCGGCGCACGGGCCGGCATGATCGCGCCTGACGACACCACCTTCGCCTATCTCAAGGGCCGGCCTCATGCGCCGCAGGGCGCCGATTGGGAGCGCGCTGTAGCCCACTGGCGTACACTGGCCACGGACGAGGGCGCCGCCTTCGACCGCGAGCTGACACTGGACGCCAACCGGCTCCAGCCCATGGTCACCTACGGCACCAACCCTGGCCAGGGCGTGCCGGTCACCGGCCGCGTGCCCACCGTGGACGAGCTGGACGACCCGGCCGAGCGGCGCAGCCTGCTCAGCGCGCTGGAGTACATGGGCCTGCGCCAGGGCCAGCCGATGCAGGGCCAGCCGGTGGACATCGTCTTCATCGGCTCCTGCACCAACAGCCGCATCGAGGACCTGCGCGAGGCGGCCGCGATCGTGCAGGGCAAGCGGGTGGCCGGTGACGTATGGGCCATCGTCGTGCCCGGATCCAAAGCCGTCAAGGCGCAGGCTGAGCAGGAAGGTTTGGATCGAATCTTCCGCGAGGCCGGGTTCGAATGGCGCGGCGCGGGCTGCAGCATGTGCCTGGCCATGAACGACGACAAGGCCGGCGCCGGCAAGTACGTGGCCAGCACCAGCAACCGCAACTTCCAGGGCCGGCAGGGACCCGGCGCGCGCAGCCTGTTGATGAGCCCGATCATGGCGGCGGCGGCGGCGGTCCATGGGCGGGTTGTGGATGTGAGAGAGATGCTATGAGAAATGGTCAATTTTCAATTGGCAATTGTCAATGGTCTATGTCGGAACTGGCGTGTGCATTCCGCTCTGAATTGACAATTGACTATTGAAAATTGACCATTGACAATTGTCGAGGAGTGCAAAGTGCAACCATTCGTCACATTGACTGCGACCGCAATTCCCTTGCGGGCCGAAAACGTCGATACTGACCAGATCATCCCCGCCCGCTACCTGACGGCTGTGACCAAGGCCGGCATGGGCGGCGGTTGTTTTGCGGCTTGGCGCTATGAGGCCGATGGCGCACCTAACCCGGATTTTGTGCTGAACAGGGAGTATCACCAGGGTGCAGAGATCTTGGTGGCCGGCCGCAACTTTGGCAGCGGTTCCAGCCGTGAGCACGCAGTCTGGGCGCTAACCGGGTACGGCTTTCGGGCTGTGATCGCGCCTGGCTTTGCCGACATCTTCTACAACAACTCGCTCAAGAACGGCCTGCTGCCAGTGGCGCTGCCCGAGGAGCAGGTGGCCATGCTGTGGGACCTGGTCGAGGAGCAGCCTGACACCGTCATCGCCATCGACCTGGCGGCCCAGACCGTGATCCTGCCCGACGGCCAGCAGGCCAGCTTCGCCATCGACCCCTACCGCAAGACCTGCCTGCTGCACGGCCTGGACGACCTGGGGTATCTACTGTCGAAAGAGGCGGAGATTGCGGCGTTCGAGCGAGGCCAAACGAGTAACCCGTAACTCGTAACCCGGAATCCCGGACACGACTCCCACTAATCCGGGTTACGAGTTACGGGTTACGCATTACGTGCTGCGCACTGCTCTCATGAGGAAACAAGAAGGAGCATCTTTTCATGTTGATGTTAGCCGAAAAACAGCCGCCTGTCCATGGCGAGCCAGCAGCGCGGTTCTGGATCGACCCCGACGCCGAGGTGGCGTTGACTGCGCAGATCAACGAGCATTTCCCGGGGCTTTCTGAGCCGCCTGGTATTCTCGCCGCCAGCCAGCTTCACCAGCAGTCGCTGCCGCTGATGGATTGCTACAATCAAGATAACCCCGACTGCATGCCTGGCCTGCCATCCTCACTCCAAGGTAGGGGCGCCGCATCATGAGGGCTATCATCGCGGTGCTGCCGGGTGACGGCATCGGCCCGGAGGTGACGGCCGAGGCGGTGCAGGTGCTGGAGGCCGTCGGCCAGCGCTTCGGGCGCGAGTTCGAGTTCGGCTATGGCCTGCTTGGCGGCTGCGCCATAGACGCCACGGGCAGCGCGCTGCCCGTCGAGACTGTCATGCTGTGCCAGGGCAGCGACGCCGTCCTGCTGGGCGCGGTCGGCGGGCCCAAGTGGGACGATCCCACGGCCCCCGTGCGGCCGGAGCAGGGTCTGTTGGGCATCCGCAAGGCGCTGGGGCTGTACGCCAACCTGCGTCCGGTCAAGCTGGCCCCGGCGCTGCTGCACGCCTCGACGCTCAAGCCGGAGACCCTGGCCGGCGTTGACCTGCTGGTGGTGCGCGAGCTGACCGGCGGCATCTACTTCGGGCCGCGCAAGGAGGCTACTGCTGACGACGAGGTTGCCTATGACACCATGCTCTACAGCCGGCCGGAGATCGAGCGGGTGACGCGGCTGGCAGCCCAGGCGGCGCGGGGCCGGCGCGGCAAGCTGGCCTCGGTCGACAAGGCCAACGTGCTGGCCAGCTCGCGGCTGTGGCGGCGGGTGGTGACGCAGTTGATGGCTGCCGAGTTCCCCGATGTGGCCTTGGAGCACGTGCTGGTGGACGCGATGGCCATGCACCTGATCCGCCGGCCCGCGGCCTACGACGTCGTGCTGGCTGAGAACCTGTTCGGCGACATCCTGACCGACGAGGCCAGCATGTTGGCCGGCAGCATGGGCCTCCTGCCCAGCGCCAGCCTGGGCGAGGAACTCAACCCCCACGGCCGGCCGCGCGGGCTGTACGAACCGATCCATGGCTCCGCCCCCGACATCGCCGGCAAGGGCGTGGCCAACCCCCTGGCGACCATCCTCAGCGCCGCCATGCTGTTGCGCCACTCGCTGGGCCTGGAGGCCGAGGCGCACGCCGTGGAAGCGGCCGTGGAAGCCGTGCTGGCCGCCGGACTGCGCACGCCCGATATCGCCGATGGTGCAGTGGAGGTGCTGGGTACGGCGGCGATGGGCGCGGCGGTGGTACGTAGGTTGTGGGATCGGTTAGCCGTGCAATAGAGGTCATCGACGGTAACCGTGCTCAGTGTTGTTGTTCAAAGCTGATCGGCATGTAGGAGATAATGTCTACATAATCTCGCGGATAGCCAGCAGCCCACACCACACCCAGGTCTTTGATAGTTTCGCCCATGCTGAGTTTGGCTCCGAGGATGAAAATCCCAGGGACATGGCGACCATCGGCTAGATGGGCTGTCAGGTGTACCGGCATCGTGGAGCGATTGTTCGTAACCAAGATGAACCGGTGCTCTTCGCACCACAACAGAATGTCGGGATCCGAAGTACTTCGCTCGGGCGCACCAGGTTCGCCTACGCGCCAAACAATGATGCCCGGCCAGCTTCGGAGTAAGCCAGTACGTAGATCAGGATCTACATGTTCATCGAGGAGATACTGTATGACGATCATTCGACTGTGTACTCCGGGCGTCGTTCGGCAATCAATCGATTTGCATCGCCGCCGTAGTCGTACAGAAGTTGGCGCAGCCGAACGATGCCGGGCGGTGGGTTCTTCTCCTGCTCTTCCCGCATCCGATGGCCGAACTCCAGCCAGTCGGCCACGTACTGATGCACCGCCTCCTTGTTGTGCAGGTAGTACAGGATCGTGGCGTACACCTGCTCCAGGTTGATCGACCAGAACCGGGCGTCGATCTCCTCTGGCGTCTTGGCGTTGTGAATGTACTCGTACAGCACCGACTCGATGCCGATGCGGCTGCCCTTGATGCGAATGTCGTTAGGCGCTTGAAAGTCGAAGTAGTCTTCCAGTTGCATGGTTGGGTCCTCCAACCGGCATTATACACAAGATCCCAGGTGAAATCAACAGTATGCGTAGCACCTCAACTGAAACACACCATCAGGTGACCACGGGCGCATCAGGGCAGGCCAGGCCGATCCTGCGCGCCCGCTCCATCGGGTGAAGGAGTAAGAAGTTACAAGTGTCAGGTTCCAAGT
>JBFYTD010000307.1:0-4004 GCA_041300885.1 Anaerolineae bacterium
CGTCCACAAGCTGCAGCGCGGCTTTGACTACGTGGTAGACATTTTCGGCGCGGACCACCATGCCACCTGGCCCGACGTGCTGGCCGGCGTGCGCGCCCTGGGCTACAACACCGACGGCATCAAGGTCATCATCCACCAGTTCATCACCCTGCTGCGCGATGGGCAGGAGGTTAAGATGTCCACCCGCCGCGGCGAGTTCGTCACCATCGACTCGCTGCTGGACGAAATCACGCCTCAGTCGGTGCCCAGCAAGGACGTGATGCGATCGATCTTGTTGAGCCGATCACCGGACAGCTCCATGACCTTCGATTTGGATGTGGCCATCAAAGAGAGCGCCGACAACCCGGTCTTCTACGTTCAATACGGCCACGCTCGCATCTCTTCGATTCTGCGCAAGGCCCCGGAGGCGGGTTTCGAACCTGAAGTCTACGCCGACGGCGACCTGGCGCTGCTGGTCCATCCTTTGGAGCTGGCGCTGCTGCGCCACATGGTGATGCTGCCTGAGGTCGTCGCCAATGCTGCCGAGCAATTGGCGCCGCATCAGATCAACTTCTATGCCGCCGAGTTGGCCCGCCTGTTCCACGGCTTCTACCATGACTGCAAAGTGCTGTCAGGCGATCCGGCCGACCGGGAGCTGAGCAAGGCGCGGCTGCGCCTGTGCGACGCGGCGCGCATCACTGTGGCTCGCGTGCTGGGGTTGATGGGCATGACCGCACCGGAGAGGATGTAGGGGGATTGGTAGACAAGTAGACAGTAGACAAGTAGTAAGGAAACAGGTAGGTAAATGGTTGGTGCGGGGCCGGCCATTGGAGCACGTAAGGTGCTGTATCGGACGCATAAACTCGCGGCGCGCTGTTGCGCATGACGGCTGGTAGCCAGCCCCATGAACAGCAGCGCGCCGCTTCGTCGCAGAACGATGCTCCTAAATCGTTCTGGGCACATTACTCAGACAAAGGACAAAGCACATGATGCATCGCATTCTGGTCGCCGACCAACTGGACGAGGAAGGGCTGGCGCCGCTGCGGCCCCATGCCGAGGTGATCGAACGGCCAACCATCAGCCAGCAGGACTTGGTCGCCGTCGTGGGAGACTATGACGCCCTGATCGTGCGCAGCCGGGCCAAGGTGACGGCCGAAGTCATCCAGGCCGGCGCGGTCGGTCGGCTGCGGGTCGTCGGCCGCGCCGGCGTCGGTGTCGACAACATCGACGTCGATGCGGCCACCAAGGCCGGCGTGACGGTCGTCAACGCGCCCACGGGCAACGTAGTGGCCGCGGCCGAGCATACCGTGGCCATGCTGCTGGCACTGGCGCGCCATATCCCTGAAGCTGACCAGTCGATGCGGGCTGGCGAGTGGAAGCGCAACAAGTTCATGGGCACCGAAGTGCGCGGCAAACGGCTGGGGCTGATCGGCCTGGGCCGCATCGCCTCGTTGGTCGCAGCCCGCTGCCAGGGGTTGAGCATGGAGGTGGTGGCCTACGACCCGTACGTGGGCAAGGACTACGCCGCCAACCTGAACGTCCAGTTGGTCGACCTGGACGAGCTGCTGCGCAGCGCCGACTTCATCTCGATCCATGTGCCGGCCACTGAACAGACGCGCGGTATGCTGGACGCCGCCGCGCTGCAGCGCTGCAAACCGGGCGTCTTCATCCTCAACTGTGCGCGCGGCGGCGTGGTCAACGAGGCCGCCCTGGCCGCAGCGCTGGATGCCGGCCACGTGGGCGGGGCAGCGCTGGATGTTTTCGAGCACGAGCCGCCCACCGACAGCCCGCTGTTGCACAGCCGCAACGTTGTGTTGACGCCACACATTGCCGGCTCGACCCACGAGGCGCAGTTGCAGGTGGCGCTGGACGTGGCCGAGCAGGTGATTGATGTGCTCCAGGGCCGGCTGGCCCACTATGCCATCAATACGCCGATCATCGCGCCCAAGGACCTGGAAGCGCTGACGCCTTACATCGACCTGGCTGAGCGGCTGGGCCGCTTCCTGACCCAATTGGAGTCGGGTATGCTCGACCAGATGGAGCTGACCGCCCATGGGCCGATCGCCGAGCTGGATCTGACCTACCTGGAGGCGGCGGCGTTGAAAGGATTGTTGGATGGCGTGGTGGCCGAGCGCGTCAATCTGGTCAACGCGCGGCTGATCGCCCGCCAACGCGGGCTGGCGTTGTCCCAGCGCCGCTTACGACATCATAGCGAGCGCTACGAGAACCTGCTGACGGTGACCGTGGGCGCCGGCGGTCGGCAGCGCATGGTGCGGGGGTCGATCTTGCAGGACGAGCCGCACATCGTCTGCATCGACGACCTGTGGGTGGATTTTGTGGCCAAGGGGCATCTGCTGTTGACCTGGCACCACGACCGCCCCGGCATCGTCGGCCGCATCGGCGCGCTGCTGGGTGAGAACGACATCAACATCGCCTTTATGCACCTGGGGCGCCGTTCGCCGCGCGGAGAGGCCATCATGGTGTTGGGTTTGGATGAGGCCATCCCCGAGAACGTGTTTCCGCAACTGCTTGAAATGCCTTACAACTATTGGGTCAAGGCCATCAAGCTCTAGACCGTCCGGCGCCCGCCATGCCGCCACGATGCCAATTGCCAATTGCCCGATTCTGTGCCATAATAGCCGCTACGGAGCGACGCCATGAGCATTGACACCGATTTCAACGAAACGCTCAACCCCACGGCCAGCCAGCAGCCTACACCTGGCCAGCAGCGCATCCTGGTCATTGAAGATAACGCCGACATGCGTGAGTTTCTCCAACGCATCCTCAAACGGCGTGGCTATGGCTATCTGGGGGCAGTTGATGGCGCCGAGGGCATGGCGTTGGCTTTGGCTGAACGGCCTGATCTGATTTTGATGGACTTGGCCCTGCCGGTACTCGACGGCTACGAAGCGACCCGTCTGCTGAAAGCCAACCCCGAATTTGCCGCGACACCGATCGTGGCTGTCACAGCCCATGCCCGCATCGTCGATCAGGAGCGGGCCATCGAATCTGGCTGCGACGCCTACATCAGCAAGCCCTACAGCCTTCGCCAACTTTTCGAACTCATCGAGCAGTTCCTTCCGCCGGCGGCGTAGTGGCCCCCAATAAATCATGAAAGACCATTCACGTTCTAACCCAGACGGCCGACCAGCCGGCTTTGGTGCATTCCATCGCCGCCGCCAGGTTGTGCTGATCCCCTTTCTGGTAGTCGTGTTGACTTCGCTGGCCTGCGGCAGTTTTGTGCCGCGGCCCACCCCTGTTCCCCGGCCTACAGCCACAGCGATCGTCGAGGTGGCGCAGCCATCAGGACCCACGGCCACTGCGACCCTCGACCTGCCCACCTCTGTGCCGACGCGCGCGGTCGAGACGCCGACCTTCACACCCACGCCTGCCCCCGGCACGGCCATCATCGTCGGCCAGCCGGCGCGCGTGACGGCTACTCAGGGACTCAACGTGCGCAAAGACGCCGGAGCCAGCGGAGACCGTTCTGGTCGTTACCCGCCAGGCGCCATCGTCAGCGTGCTGGAAGGCCCGGTGGACGCCGACGGCTATCGCTGGTGGCGCGTGGGCAACAACGAGCTGGCCGGCTGGGTCGCAGAGGGCGACAGCGAGGCGCTGTGGCTAAGCCCCGACCTGGGCAGCACGCAGCCAGTCAATCGGCCGGTGCAACTGGGCGACGACGTGCTGGTCACTGTGGGCGATACGGGTGTGCTTTCAGTGCGAGACGAAGCCGGCACCAGCGCCCGCGTGCAGCACCAGGTGGCGGACAAGGCTCAGCTTAGCGTGATCGAGGGCCCGGTCGAGGCCAACGGCTACCGCTGGTGGAAGGTGAGCAACGAAAGCGGCAACGTCACCGGCTGGGCGGCCGAGGGCAGCGGCGAGGACAGGTGGTTGACGCCGTTGGAGTAGGGTGACAAGGTGACAGGGTGACAAGGTGACTTAACCGGCTTGGGCCGGTCTCCGACCGAGCCTGCCTACCCTTCCATCCTGCTCAGGCCGGTCTCCGACCGAGCCCGTCTGCCCCT
>JBFYTD010000308.1:0-4001 GCA_041300885.1 Anaerolineae bacterium
CGGCGGTCATCGGCCAAGGATGCAAGCTCGGGGACATGGATTCGAACCATGATTAGAGGATTCAAAGTCCCCTGTCCTGCCATTAGACGATCCCCGAATACTGCCCCAGACGCAGTCCGGGGAAAGACCAGGTGCCGAGGCCCAGACTTGAACTGGGGACACCGCAATTTTCAGTCGCGTGCTCTACCAACTGAGCTACCTCGGCACAACCAGCGCGTCGCAGGGGCTTTAATCAAACTAGCGTATGCCACTGAAGCTTCAATGCCATACGCCAGATGCCACTGCTAGTCGCTCAAGAGCGGGCGATGAGAATCGAACTCACGACCTTCTCCTTGGCAAGGAGACGTTCTACCGCTGAACTACGCCCGCATCGACACTCTGCTGTGATGGTGAAGAGCCGCTCTGCTGCCGCCTGTGCCCTGCGGAGGTGGACCCGGTCGGATTCGAACCGACGATCTCCTCCGTGCAAAGGAGGCGCCTTCCCGCTAGGCCACGGGCCCGTACTGCCAGAACGCCCTTACCATCACTGATTTGTAAAAGCTCAACTGCACTGACAAAATGATATTTTATCCAGGTTAAAGAATTAGTCAAGAATCAGTGGTCTGTGCTGTGCTGACAACCGATTTGCTGCCCTTACGACTTGATGAGGCAGGGTGCCGAGGCTTTTGGGATAACCTTAGTTTTGTCGCGATGACCCATCAAACCTGCCTGGAGCGCTGAGCGCGACGGCGCTCCAGGTACATCGAGCGACCTGGCCTACCTGCAAATTGCTGGTTGACAGTAAGTGTAGCGGCATGTAAAATAGAAGTAACAGCAAAGCGGCCAGGCGCTGGTACACTTGGCCGCTTTTCCCCACCCGCTGATCGAGACAGCGTGTAGGACTGCAACATTCTAGCACTGTTCCGCTTGTTGCGCCAGCATCACCTGTCCCGGTGGCCTGGCGTTTCTGTTTCCAGGGCCACCTTAGGCACCGCGAGGTCATCGATGGACTATCTCAACTTCGACCTGGAGATCGGCGAAGGTGCAGGCCGGGAGTACCCGGTGGTCGTGCTGCGCTCGCCGGCCGGCGAGGCGCGCGGCACCATGCGTTTTCCCTATGACGAGCTGCGGCTGGACAGCGCTCTCAAGGACGTGCAGATCGCCCTCCTGCGCTCGGGCGGTAAGCATCGCTCTGCGCTGTCGCAGGAGCAGCAGTCCGTGCGCGACTTCGGCCGAGCATTGTTCGACGCGGTGATCGCCGGGGAGGTGCGCAGCCGCTACGACGTGAGCCTGGAACGCGCGCACCAGGCCGGTCAGGGGCTGCGCCTGCGCCTGCGCTTCCAGTCCCCTGCCCTTGCCGCTCTGCCCTGGGAGTTCCTCTACGACGACCGCGAGGCCGAATACGTCTGCCTCACCGTCAGCACGCCGCTGGTGCGCTACCTGGAACTACCACGACCGCCACAAGCCCTCGTCGTCGCCCCGCCGTTGCGCATCCTCGGTGTGGCGTGTAGTCCAAAGGGCCTGCAAACACTGGATGTGGAGAACGAGAAGCGCCGGGTTGAAGAGGCGCTGAAGGGCTTGCAGGATCGTGGGTTGGTCGAACTGTGTTGGCTGTCTGCGCCGACCTGGCGCGCCTTGCAGGGAGAGATGCGCCGCGGCCCCTGGCACGTCTTCCACTTCGTCGGTCACGGCGGCTTCGACGCGGGCGCCGACGAGGGCCTGATCTACCTAGCCGACGAGGATGGCAAGGCGTTGTCGCTGCGGGCCACCGAGCTGGGCCGGCTGCTGGCCGACCATCCGCCCCTGCGCCTGGCTGTGCTCAACTCGTGCGAGGGGGCCAGGGGCAGCGAGCGCGACATCTTCTCCAGCACGGCATCGATCCTGGTGCGGCGGGGACTGCCGGCGGTAGTGGCCATGCAGTACGAGATCACCGACCGGGCCGCGGTCGAGCTGTCGCGCTCGTTCTACGAGGCGTTGGCCGACAACCTGCCGGTGGATGCAGCGGTGGCTGAGGCGCGCAAGGCCGTGAGCCTGGAGGTGGCCAACACGGTGGAGTGGGGCACGCCAGTCTTGTACATGCGCTCGCCCGACGGCGTACTTTTCCGCGTGGAAGCACGTCCATCGGCGGCGGCAGCGGCACCCACGGTCGAGCGGAAAGCGGCGGCGCAGGAAGAGCAGCGGCCTGCCCCAGCGGTGGTGACGCAGCAGCCGACTGTACGCGCCGTCGATCCGCAGCCGGATCTGCTGGTCATCGATACACCCATCCGACTGGAGCTGATCTGCATCCCGGCCGGCGAGTTCCTGATGGGTGATAACAAGGACCTCGTCGATGTGGCCGAGTTCTACATCGGCAAGTATCCCATCACCAACGCCCAGTATGCCGCTTTCGTGCAAGCAAAGAACTACAACGGTCCGGATCACTGGAAAGAAGGCCGCATCCCAGCCGGCAAGGAGAGCCATCCGGTGGTCAATGTGTCTTGGCTCGACAGTGTTGCCTTCTGCGACTGGCTGAGCCAGGCAACAAGCCGCCAGTTCAGGCTGCCCACCGAGGCTGAGTGGGAGAAGGCGGCCAGGGGCGGTCAGCGCATCCCCGGTCCCGGTGGCGCGCTGATGGACAACCCCCTGCCGGGCCGTCAGTATCCTTGGGGCGACAAGTTCGACAAGACGAAGTGCAACATGGACGAGTCGGGCATTGGCGACACGACGCCGGTAGGCAAGTACTCGCCGGCAGGCGACAGCCCCTATGGCGTCGCAGACCTGAGCGGCAACGTGTGGGAATGGTGCTTGAACGAGTACGACAACCCAGAGCGCATCCAGTTGGAAGGCGACGCAATGCGCGTCGTGCGGGGCGGCTCGTGGGGCGACCTCGGTAACGTCGCCGCCGCCCCCTTCCGCGGCAGCTCTCACCCAGGCGACCGTTTCGTCAACTATGGGTTTCGGGTGGTGGTTGTGGGTTGGCGCCCCAATGCCTAAGCTCTGAACTCTGATACTCTGGCCTCTGATCTCTGGCTCCGTAGCCTTCCCGCAGCAAAAAGCGCCGGTTCTCCTCGGAACTCGGCGCTTTCTTCGCTCAGCGGCCATCGTAGCGCGTCGGCAGCTACACGTTTCCTATCCCGCGCCCATCCAAAGATTCCATCAGGACTCTACGCGTCCAGGTCGAGCGTCTCTTGCGCTTGACGATCCGGCCGATGAACAACTAATGGCGATTGTGCGCGGTCGGCTGACCGTGTTTGTTACCGTTTCGCCGGCCGATTGGGACAAGCCCGCCCCGTTGACCGATGCTGAGTTATAAACTATCATAGCTGGGCACACACGAAACGGTTTGACTGAAAGGACGCACGGACAATGGCAAATAAGAAGGATGAAAAAAGGGCAAAAGCTGGCGATAAGCACCTGAGCGGGGCCGATCTGAGCGCTGCCGACCTGACCATGGCCGACCTGCGCGCTGCCGACCTGACCATGGCTAACCTGGCTCGGGCTAACCTGGGCGGTGCCGACCTGCGCGGTGCCGACCTGCGCGCGGCTAACCTGGCCGGGGCCACGAACCTGACCGACGCCGACCTGACTGGGGCCAAGTATGCTAAGACCCATTGGCCGGTTGGTTTTGACCCTGAAAAGGCTGGCGCTATCGAGAGGCTTGAATAGACCACCTCAGCGAGGTCTTGTGTCGCTGGCGTGCTGCAGGCGATCATAGACGGCACACCTTGATCCTCGTTATTTTGTCCTTTGCGCACCTGGCGCAAGCTGGCACGCGCCTAACGGTGCGGCCCTGTATGATTGACCTGTGGGGTTGAAAAAATCGCTCTGCGCGTCCTAGAGGCTTGGTCTGGCGGGGCTTGTGGGCTATGCGTCTAAGTCAAGCGCGCCCTGCATTCCCTCGTCCGTCTTCACCTTCTGCGCCTGCTTGAACGTCCCGTGCGCCGGCGGCATCTGCACCTGCGCGCCGTGCAGTGGCTGCTCGGCGGTATGGCCTCGACTAGCGACGCGCGTCTTACTCGATGTCGGGCGCCGCAGGGTCAGTC
>JBFYTD010000309.1:0-3998 GCA_041300885.1 Anaerolineae bacterium
GTGCCGCGCGAGGTCGAGGAGGTCCTCTTCACGCATCCCAAGGTGCTGGAAGCCGCGGTGGTGGGCGTGCCCGACCCCAAGCGGGGCGAGACGGTCAAGGCCTTCGTGGTGCTCAAGGAAGGCCAGCGCGCCACGGTCGAGGAGCTGCGCGACTTCTGCAAGGAACGCCTGGCCCCCTACAAGGTGCCCGCCCTGGTCGAGTTTCGCACGGAACTGCCCAAAAGCCAGGTAGGCAAAACGCTGCGCCGCATCCTGGTCGAGGAGGAAAAGCGCAAGCTGGCTGCCTGATACCTACTCCTCCCGCAACAACCCATTGACCGCCCGATCGCGCGAGTGCTCGGCCAGCCGATCGGGCTGGCCGGGCTGAGTCATACCCCCTTCGTACTCGAACCCTCCATAAGCGGTCCAGCCGTCCAACACCATCGGCGCGGGGCCGCCGGCGTCCACCCAAAGACCGTTGTAGCGTCGCGCAAAGTGCAGGTGCGTGGTCTCGGCCGCGCCCCCTTCGCAGCTCGGCCGGCCCACGGGGTCGTCCTGGGCCAGCACCGCGCCCACCTCTGGCTGGTCGACGATATGCAAGTACTGCAAAACCCAGCCGGTGCGCATGTCGCCGTCGCCGTCCAGGTCCAGCAGGATCTCGCCTGGCACACTTCGTGCGACGACGCCGGGCGCGGCCGCTACAGCCCACGACGGCGCAGGCACACAGTTGCCAATCTGCGCCGTCTCCGGCACAAAGTCCAGCGCCGCCCACCCGCTGCTGGGCATCCAGCCGCCGTGCGGCCCGCCGGTCAGATGCCACCACTCGCCCGGCAGCCAGGGCAGGTGCAACAGCGGCTGCTCCAGCCCGGCCGGCAGCACCGGCCCCGCGTCCAGCTCGACGGGGTCACCGAACAGCTTGCGGTAGGCCGCGTCGAAATCTGCCAAGCGGTCGGGAAGTTGACTGTAGGTGGTGTCAGCGGCTAAGGTGCGCTGTACGGCTATGGTGCCGGGGTTGAGGCCGGGCGCGCCGCGGGCCAGCGTGCCGTCCTCGAAGCGGATGGCCGTCTCGCCCCGGTCTTGCCAGCCGTAGAAGCCGTGATTGAGCGCGTCGGCGGCCCATTCCAACTGCGGCAGCAGGCCGGGCGCGCCGTTGGTGTGGCCCAGGGGATAATCGGCGTCCAGGCCCTGTGGATCGGCGTCTGTGACCCAGCCACTGCCGGCCTCCATCATGGCCAGTAACACCCTCGGCCCGACGCTATAGCGCATGGCGACCCGCTCCACCACGTCCGCGCCGCTCCACTGCTCGCCGTCCAGGCCGGTCATGCTGACCTGAGCCAGCCGGCCGCCCTGTTGGGCCACGAAGGCGTCGATGTCGAAATCCACATAGCCCTGGCCGTAGACAAGCTCGCTGTCGGGGAGAAGCGCCTGGTCGGGCGTGTTGCGGCCCGGCCGGTGCGGGATGACCAGTCCCTGGCCGATGGGCACGACGTCGGGGTTCTCGATGCCGCTCAGCTCGACCAGCTCGTCCAGCGCGACGCCGTAGCGCTGAGCCACGACGCCCAGGTACTGGTTGGGTTTGAGCTTGCTGAACTCCAGGGCCAAGTCGGGCGCAACGGTGGGGCCTGGGGTCGGCGCAACTGGCTCAACCGTCCATGCGGTGGTAGCCGTGATCGTAGCAACAGCAGTTTCGGCAGGGCGGGTTGGGGTGACGGTAGGGGCGTGCCGGGTGGGCGTGTTGGTCGCAGTCGGTGTGACGTTCGCCTCGACCAACGGTTCAGCCTGACCGGCTGGCGGCGCTTCGGGCGATAACAGAAAACGCCCCAGGACAATGCCCAGGGCTAGCACCACGACCATGATGGCTGCCAGCAGCCAGATGCGACGGCTTGAAGTCATAGGGTTGGTCTCGACCAAAGGCGCCGAGCACGTAGCCTCATAGCTGTGGGACAGAACCAGCAGCGTTGGGGTCTCGCTTCATCGTCACGTGCCCGGCGCCTGAAAAGACCAGTCGTCAAATGCCGCCGCGAAGCGCTGGGCCACCGTAGCTTTCAGCCCTTGATTGAACTCTTTCCAGCGCCGGACAAAATCGCGAGCCAGCGGCGTCAAGGTTGCGCCGCCGCCGCCCGCGCCGCCGACCTGGGCGTCCACTAAGGGCTGGCCCAGCCGCGCTTCCATCTCATGGATGCGCTCCCAGGCCAGCTTGTAGGGGATGTCGAGCTGCTGGGCCGCGCCGCTGATGGAGCCGGCCTCGTCGATGGCTTGCAGCAACTGCACGCGCCAGTCACTCAAGACGACTTCGCCGTCCACCTCGGCCCAGAAGTTGGCTTTAGGGGTGAGCATGGCAGGTGCGAAGGTCGGACGCTAGTAATGCACCACGACACTGGCCCCGTTGGGGGTGAAGCTGTAGAGCCACTCGGCCTCGCCGGGCCGCATGTTGACACAGCCGTGGCTCATGGGCTGGCCAAAGTTGTTATGCCAGTAGGCGCCGTGGATTGCGTGGCCGCGGTTGGTGAAGTACATCACCCAAGGCACGTTGGGCAGGTCATAGCCAGGGCCGGTCATGCGCTGCGATTGCACGTGGTAGAGGATCGAGTAGGTGCCCACCGGTGTTGGAAAGGCCAGACCGGTGCTGACCAGTGCGCTGAAGACCGGGCTGCTGCCCTCATAGGCCGTCAGCGTCTGCGTGCTGAGGTTGATGTCGATCCAGCGGCCGCTGCTGGCGGCTGGCTGGCTGGGCGCCGCCGGTTGGCTGGGCGCGCTGCTGGCGACGCCGCCAGACCCGATCGTCAGACGCTGCCCCACGTAGATATGGTTGGGGTTGGCGATGCCGTTTGCCCGCGCCAGAGCAGCCACAGTGGTGCCGTAACGGGCGGCGATGCTGCTCAGATTTTCGCCAGGACGCACCACATGCACGCCGCCGCTGGCGGTTGAGCCTCCCGAGCTGGATCCGCCCGACGCGCCAGGAATCGTCAAGCGCTGGCCAGCATAAATGAAGTTGGGGTTGCTGATGCCATTGGCCTGCGCCAGGGCTGCCGTGCTTACGCCATAGCTTCGGGCGATCTGACTAAGCGTCTCGCCGCGCTGGACGATATGCACGCCGCCGCTCTGTGCATTGGGCGCCGCCGCGGCTGGCAGCGCCGGAACGAGTAGGGCGATCAGGACAATCGCGATAATCGCTAATCTGAAAGGAGTTCGCGGGGACATCTTCGGCTCTCCATGGGGATAAAAAGGACCTATAAAGGTGCGAATAACCGGCCGTCTATACGACTTATGTTAGCTTGTACCAAAAATGTCTAAAACTGTCAAATTTTTAACCGCATGGTGAAAACCAGCCAGCATCTCTCCCTCCAACCTTGAGAAGCCGTGAACTTGCTGCGCCGAAACTAGCCAACTGTTTGATCTGTGGTATAATTGCGTCCTTGCCGGCTGAATAAGTCAATCTACACGGTAGAAACGCAACGAGTATGAATAACCACATCAAGCATGGCGCTGTTGACCGGCTGTGGAGGGAAGGACGGTGGCAGCGCACAGTTGTCGCCGTCTGTATCGCCCTGGTGCTGATCGTCCCCACTGCCCAGGCGCAAGAAAACTCACCACCTACCCTGGACCAGATTCAAGCGGTCGCGCGCGAGCTGTACTGCCCGCTGTGCAACGGCGTGCGGCTGGACAACTGCGACCTGCAAGCCTGCGTGCAGATGCGCCAGCAGATCTCTGATCGCCTGACGGCTGGCGTATCCAAAGAACAGATCAAGCAGGAATTCGTGGCGCAGTACGGCCCGGTGGTGCTGGGCGAACCGCCGCGCGAGGGACTCAACTGGGCGATCTGGCTCCTGCCGGTAGTCGCGCTGATCGGCGGCGCGGTCTGGATATTCATGACCCTGCGCGGCTGGACCAAGGAGCCGGGCGGGCAAGCCAGTGCAGCGCCGGCTGCCGAGGCGAAGCTCCCGCTGACGCCCAGCGCCCACGCGGAGAGCGACGATTACCTCGCCCAAGTCGATGCAGATTTACGGCGACTGGAGTAA
>JBFYTD010000310.1:0-3993 GCA_041300885.1 Anaerolineae bacterium
CGCCATCGGCGACGATTTCTGGATCGAGAACGACCGCGGCGAGCGGGTCTTCAAGGTCGACGGCAAGGCGCTGCGCATTCGCAGCACGCTGGTGCTGGAGGACCGCAGCGGCCGCGAGGTAGCCAGGATCCAGGAGCGCATGCTGCGCGTCAAGGACAGCATGGAGATCGAGGACGCCAACGGCCGGCGGGTTGGCCTGGTCAAGAAGGCCTTGATCACACCCATCCGCGATCGCTGGACGGTGAGCATCAAAGGCGGCCCTGACCTGGACGTGCAGGGCGGCATCCTGGACCACGAGTACACCATCGGCGAGGGCCGCGACAAAGTGGCCGAGGTGTCGAAGAAGTGGTTCCGGCTGCGCGACACCTACGGCGTTGAGATCGAGCCTGGCCAGGATGAAGCCGTCATCCTGATGATAGTCGTCGCCATCGACGAGATGGCCCATCCCACCCGCTAGGAGAGAACTTACTATGCTCAAATTTGGACCTGTGGATGTAGTCGTTCTGGCTGCTGGCGAGCCGCGCTTCGACGGCAGCGTTTTCGCCGCGCTGGAGCGCCAGGCAGCGGCCGGCGTGATCCGTGTGCTGGACGCGATGCTGCTGATGAAGGACGACGAGGGCAAGGCTTGGCGCATCGATCTGGAAGACCTGACTGATGAAGAAAAGGCCGCCGTTGGCTTCATCGAGACCGAGACGCGCGGTCTGTTCGACTCCGACGATGCCGGAACGTTGTTCGAGGGTATGGTGCCCGGCTCGGCCGTGGTGGCCCTGGCCATCGAACACAAATGGGCGGTCGATCTGGTCAACGCGGTCTACAACGCTGGTGTGGAGCTGGCCTTCCAGTTCCGCGTGCCGGCCGTCGTCGTCGACGAGGCCTACACCTCGTTGGCTGCCAACGCCTAAAGGAGGCTACTATGCCAGGACTAATGAGAGGGATGGTCCGCACCGCGGCCGTGGTCGGCACCGCCACCGCCACCCGCAACGCAGTCAACCGCCGGCAAGCTGACAAGAACATGGCGGCCTATTCCCAGGCTGCGGAAAACAACGCTCCCCAGCAGCAAGTTGTCTACGCTGCGCCGCCGCCGGAGACCATACCGGCCGCGTCGCCGGCCACGCAAGACGACGTGATCACCCAGATCGAGCGCCTCGGCGCTCTCAAGGCCCAAGGGTTGCTCACGGAAGAGGAGTTCGCCGCCCAGAAGGCGAAGCTGCTCGGTCTTTGATCGATATGAAGGCCCTTCGAGTTCCTTAGTGGAATTCGAAGGGCTTTCTTTGTTTAGCGTTGTCGCCCGGCTTGCGGAAAATAGGAAGTTGGCGGCAGCCCGCAGGAGGTGTCAATGGGTTGACGCAAGATCATAATCGGTCGATCTCCCTCGTCTTGTCTTATTTCCTCGTCCCTCATAATCTTCCCTTGATAAGGAGCTACCATGATCACTACCGATTCCTTCCTGGCGCTGGCCTGCGCCAGCCTGATCGCCTTTATGTTCGGGTTGCTGATGTGTTTTGGCGGCTATCGTTTCTTCCTGATTCTGCTGCCGATCTTCGGCTTCTTCTTCGGCCTGATCTTCGGCGCTCAGACCATGCAACTGCTCTTTGGCACCGGTTTCTTTGCCGAAGTGACCAGTTGGGTGGTGGGCTTCGTGGTCGGATCGATCTTTGCCGTCCTCTCCTACCTGTTCTATTTCTTCGCCGTGGCTATCATCGCCGGTGAGCTGGGCTATGCCGCAGCCGTGGGATTAATGGCGGCGATCGGTCTGGACATGGGGCCGATCGTGTGGATCATCGGCGTCGTGGCGGCCGTCGCCCTGGCCGTGGTGACGATTCGCTTCAACCTACAGAAGTGGGTCATCATTATCGCCACCAGCCTGTTGGGCGCCGGTGTGATCTTCGGCGGCTTCCTCCTGCTCTTCAACCCCCATGCGGCGCTGTTGGAGAACCCGGTGAAGGTGGCGCTGAGTCAGTCACCGCTGCTGCTGATCCTGACTCTCGCCGTTGCGATCCTGGGCATCGTCGCGCAGGCGCGGGTCAACCGCAACTACACCATCGAAAGCTACAATCGTTGGGCTGAGCCGGTCTGATAGTGTCGAGTGTCGAGTGTCATGTGTCAAGTGTCGAGTATCAAGGTGAGCGCGCTGCGTGACACCTGACACCTGACACCCGACACTTTCCTACAAGGAGGTCCCCCATGTGCTGTTTGTTCACTACCTTGGTCTTCCTCGGCCCGCGCGCCGGGATCCTCGTCTGGTGGCTGCTCCAGCCGGCGCGCTGGCAAGTTGCGTTCAACCAGTTTAGCTTCATAGTGCCGCTGCTGGGCTTCATCTTTGTGCCCTGGACGACCATCATGTACGTGCTGGTCCATGTCGGCGGCGTCACAGGCTTCGACTGGGTCTGGCTCGGTCTGGGCCTCTTCGCCGATATCGCCTGGTGGTCGGGCGCGGCCGCGCGCCGGCGCGTCCCTGGCTACACTGGCCAGTATTAGCCTCGTCAAGGCCCGGTGATCCGCATGTGATGGGTCGCCGCGCCATACACAAACCGGGTTTTCGCGCTGACCGTCAGCACGGAAACCCGGTTTCAACGTCCACGCAGTCCACAGAACACAAGGAGTACCGTTCATGTCTGCTACATCGCTGGAAACCAAGCAACGTCCCTGGTGGCTCAGCCTGATCGGCGGCTTCGTTGCCGTCGTCGTTGGCGCCGTGCTGTTGTGGTCGCCGGCCAAAACCAAGGTCGACGCCTGGATGTTGCTGATCGCCATCCTCGGCCTCTATTGGCTGGTCACCGGCATCCTGGAGTTGGTCGGCCTGTTCACTGACCGCAAGGCCTGGGGCTGGAAGCTGTTCATGGGCATCGTCAGCATCGCGGCCGGCGCCTACATCCTGATGTATCCCATTGCCAGCGCTCTGGCCCTGCCGCGCATCTTCGTGCTGGTGCTGGGCATCTGGGGCCTGATGCAGGGCATCATCATGCTGATCATGGCCTTTCGCGGCGGCGGCTGGGCGGCCGGCATTCTCGGCGTGCTGGGCATCATCTTCGGCGGCGCGCTGATCGCCAACTACAGCGTGCCGGGAGTCGGTGTGGCCACGGTCTGGACCGTGGGCTTCGTGGCGCTGTTTGGCGGCATCCTCATGATCGTTCAGGCGTTCCGCACCCGGTCCGACTGACATTGCACAGATTGATTCCCGCAACGCCAGACCGGCACGTCTGAGACCGCTAGGTGGTCGTGGGATGTGCCGGTCTACGTTTCTCCGTGGGGTGGGAAGGAAAGTCCTAACAACGCACAGTTGCCGTTTGTGCGGCCCTCGTGTATAATCTGACGATGAGATCTCCCCCAGGTCGGGAATCGACCGTCCAGGGGCTCGCAGCGCAGGTGAAGCCACTGAGGACCGTGAGCAACAACGCATTCGATCAGGCATCGCTCAATCTGACCAGGACCAAACTCTACCGCCCCGTCGTAGGCGGCGATTTGGTTCGCCGCGCGCGCCTCATCGATCTGCTCAACCAGGGACGCCATCTGCCGTTGACGCTGGTCGCGGCGCCGGCTGGGTCGGGCAAGACGACGCTGCTCGGCGACTGGCTGTCCATCTGCCCCTGCCCCAGCGCCTGGCTGTCGCTGGACCAGGGGGATAGCCATCTTCCCGTCTTTCTAGGCTACCTCCTCGCTGCCATCCGCACCGTGGTTCCCAAAGCCTGTGAACAAACCCTGAGCCTGCTGCAAGCCAGTGAGTTGCCTCCTGTGCATGTGTTGGCCAGCCGGTTGGTCAACGAGCTTGAGAGTCTGCATGGCCATCCGGCCCTGGGGAGCGAGCAGAGCTTCGTCCTGGTTCTGGACGACTTCCACCTGATCACGGGCCAGGCGGTCAATGAGCTGCTGATCGAGATCCTGCGCCATCCGCCGCGGACTATGCGCCTGGCCCGTGATCAGGTGGAAGTCGTCCAGAAGCAGGACGAAGCTCTGCTCGCTCCCCAGGGCCGGATGGCCATGCAGACTCTCAAG
>JBFYTD010000311.1:0-3962 GCA_041300885.1 Anaerolineae bacterium
CCGTCTGGACCGCCCGCCGCCACGCTGTTCAGCAGCGCCAGATATTGCTCATCCAGAGAACCGGCACCGCACAGTCCCGTCTTGGAGGCACCCAAAATCGTGAGGCCGCCTTTCTGAGAGTAGGTACCGTTGAAGGTAGTGCAGTCGGCCTGACCGTCGAGCGTGCCATCGGCGTTGAAGGTGATCGTGTACTTTTCCGGGTTGCGCACGCTGGTCTCCTCCCCCGTCGCTTGGTTGGTCACGCTCACCCATTGCCAGACGATGCCCTGAATGGTGTTGTCGACCGGCGCCGGAGCCGAAGCCGGTGTCGGTGTCGGTGTCGTAGCCGGGCCGCACGCAGCTACAAGTAACACGACTCCGAGAGTTGCCCATAACGTTGTGGATCGGATTTCTCTGTTCATAGGGTCACCCTCTTGAGCCCTGACCGGCTTCTGGGTTTCGTACAAAGCGCGCGTGATACGCCGTCACCGCGGCGCGCACCGATGGATAGAGGTTGTCCTGGCCAAGCCGTTTGGTCAATCCCGTTACCTGGAAGAGGTCACGCAGCGGTTTGTTCGGACGCGCAATCCACAATTCGATGCCGAGGCGCTCCAGGTTCACATCCAGGTTCTCCAGCGCCTCCGCTGCCGTCGAATCGAAATCGCTGATCGGTTCCGCGTCAAGAATGACACACTTCAAGCCCGCACCTGCATTGGCGACAAGTGCTTCCAGGCGCTCAGTGAAAAACGCCGCGTTCGCAAACACGAGCGGCGCATCAAACCGGTAGACGATCAGTCCCGGCTCGGTCAACGTTGTCGTCTTGTCGGCAACGCCGCGATACACCGTGCCGCCGCTCGCGTCCACGCCGTCCAACAGCGCATCGTGCGGCCGAGAGATGTGATAGATGACGTTGATGAGCGACAGCGCTACGGCCACGAGAATGCCCTGCAAAACGCCGACGGTGAGCACTCCGAGCGCTGTGACCACCGCCAGCCAGAACTCGGAGATGCGTACCCGCCGCAGGAAACGAAACGCCGCCAGGTCAATCAACCCCAGCGAGGCGACGATGATGATGGCGCCCAGGGCGACGGTGGGCAGCGGTGCCAGCAGCGGTGTGAGAAAGAGCAGGAAGATGATGGTCAACGCGGCGGCGATGAGCCCCACCCACTGCGATTTGCCGCCCATCTGGTCGCTGACTGCCGTGCGCGACGCGCTCAGTGCGGCAGGAAAGCCGGTCAACAAACCGGCCCCGATATTGGCCATGCCGATGGCCACGAATTCCTGGTTGGCGTCGATCTTTTGGCCGTTCCTGGCCGCAAAGACGCGCGCGGTCAGGACTTCGTCGGCATAGATCAGGATCGTGAGGGCCAGGGCGGCGGGCAGCAGGGCCAGGATATCCGCAAGGCCGACAGCCGGGATCGCAAACTGCGGCAACCCGGCCGGCACCGGACCGACGATCGCGACCCCCCTGGTCTGCAGGTCGAAGGCAGCAGAGAGGAGGATGGCCACGACGACGACGATGAGCGGGCCGGGCAGGGCGCGATTGATACGGCGCATGATGATCAGCGCCACCACGAAGAGGATGCCAAGGGCGAAGGTGAGCAGGTGCGTCTCGTCGAGGCGGCGGATGAGCTCCGCGACCTGCTGGAAGAACTCGTCGCTCTCGAGCTTGATGCCGAACATCTTGCCCAATTGGCTGCCGATGACGATGAGCGTGGCGCCCAAGATGTAGCCGACTAGGATCGGCTTGGACAAAAAGTCGGTGATGAATCCCAGCCGCGCGGCGCGGGCGAGAAGCGCCAGGACGCCGACCAGGATGGCGGTCATGGCCGCCAGCGCGGCGTAGCGCACCGGGTCGCCGGCAGCCAGCGGCGCAACCGCGGAGGCCATGACGATGGCACTCGTCGCTTCAGGCCCCATGACGACCAGTTTGGAGGAGCCAAACAGCGCGTACATCACCATTGCGCCAAGCGCTACATACAGCCCGGCGACGGGTGTGACCCCGGCGAGATCGCCAAAGGCCATGGCCGATGGCACGAGCACGGCAAAGACCGTGACGGCCACGACGAGCTCCGTGCGGAGCAGCGCCGGTGTCACGCCTCTGAACAGGGCGAGACCAGGCACCAAGCGGGCCAGCGACCTGTCTTTCTTTCCTTTGTCTTCCGGCAAGACGCTGCCTGCTTGAGGGTCAATCACTTTGCCACTCCTGGTGCCGAGCTGCCGATGTCTTTCCCGTCTAGGCGGTCCATGATGTGCGCCAGGGCCGCCTGGCGCTCCGGGGGCGCCGCGGCGATTCTCGCCTGCACCAAGCTGCGCACCGTATGCGCTGCGACGTTCAGCAGCTCCTCGATGCCCGCATCATCGTTTTGCCCCGCCAGATAATCCACGACGGCCTCTCCCGGGCCAAAGAATATGTCTTCCGGCCGGATCTTGTCCATGGCGCCGGCCAGCTCGAGCATGTGCCGTACCGGCATAATCACCCGCGCCAGCATCAGGCGCACGTCTCGACTGTGCAGTTCTTCCACCAGCTCGGCCAGCACGTCGGCACTCGGCACGTCCAGGTCGGTGGTCGCGCCCAGGTCGAGCAGCACCGCTTTCACCGGCTCGTCGCCGGCCGTCACCTCGGTGACTATCTCCTCGCGCAGGCCCGCCGCGTTGGCAAAAAAGAGGCCGTTCTCCGGCCGCACCATCAACAGGCCCGGAATGGTCTTGTATTCCGGATGCCGCCGAACATTGCCAAACTCCAGGCGGTCGGGCACGCGGCCCAGCACTGCGAGCCGGGGATGGCTGGCGCGCAACACCAGGGCAAACAGGGAGACGACGACGGCGATGAGCAGCGCTTCCAGGGTCTCGAAGGTCAGCACGGCCAGCAGCGCCACGGCACCCAGGACGAAATCGGCGCGGCGCACGCGGTACAGGTGTTGTAACTTGGCTACCTTGACCATGCCCGACACGGCCACAATGACGATCGCACCCAGCGCAGCTTCGGGTAAAGCATAGAACAACGGGGTGAAGAAGAGGGCAACCAGGACGGTGACCACCGCGGCAATGATGGCCGACATCTGGCTATGCGCCCCCGCCCGGTCGTTGGCTGCAGATTTGGACAGGCTCGAACCGATGGGAAAGCCCTGGAACAACCCCGCGCCCAAGTTCGCCGCGCCCAGTCCAATCAGTTCCTGATTTTCACTTACCTTGTACTTGTGGGCAGCCGCAAAGTTGCGCACCGGGCCGATGGCTTCAGCAAAGTTGACCAGTGCCAGCCCCAGCGCACCCGGAAACAGAAGCCACCAGTTCTGCAGGCCGACTGCCGGCCATTGCGGCGGGGCCAAGCCGGCCGGGATTTCGCCCACGATCTCGACGCCGCGCGCTTCCAGCCCAAAGACGACCGAAATGGCAATGCCGAAAACGAGCGCCACCAGCGCGGCCGGGATCTTGTGGAAAAAGTGCTCCAGCGCGATCAGCAGGATCAGGCACAAGATGCCCGTGATCAAAGTGGCCAGGTGCGTTTCCGGCAGGTGGATGATGACGTCGTACAGGCGCTCCCAGAAGTTACCCGACCCGCCTTCGATGCCGAGCAGCTTGGGCACTTGCTTGATCATCACCGTCAGAGCCAGGCCGGTGATAAACCCGACCATCACCGACTCGGAGAAGAACTGCGCCACCCGCCCCAGCTTCAGCAGCCCGGCAACAATCGAGATCAGCCCGGCCAACACCGCCAGGGCTGCGGTCAGGAGGATGAACTCGGGCGTATTGGGCGCTGCGATCAGGCTGACCGTGGCGAACGACATCGTGGCAATGATCGCGGAGACAGCCACCACCAGTTGGCGCGAGGTTCCAAAAATAGCAAAGGCCAGCAGGCCGATCGGCGCCGCATAGAAGGCAGTCTGGGGCGGCATTCCGGCGATCTGGGCGTAAGCCATGCCCTCTGGGATCAGCAGGGCCACGACCGTCAACCCGGCAATCAGATCGAGGCGCAGCCAGGA
>JBFYTD010000312.1:0-3962 GCA_041300885.1 Anaerolineae bacterium
CAATCAAAGGACGGCCTGCCGATCGGCGCGGTTCCCGCCTACGCCTCCGCAGCCACGAACTGCACCACCACGCCCAAGTCATCCTGCATGCGCCGGGCGAAGCGGGTGATCTCGTCGTTGGTAGCCGCCCCCAGCAGCAACCGGTCGACCGGGTGGCCGCGCAGGTAAGCCTCCAGCGCTTCGCAGGTGTTGCCGTGCAGGATCGTGCTCTCGGCGGCCACCCCTTGGCGGCGGGCGCGATCCCGGGCCAGCCGCAGGATAGCCTCCCCCAGCCAGGCCAATTCGACCTGCGCGGCTGGCCGCAGGGCATCCTCCAGCTCGCCCATCTGCCGCAGGTCTACCACGTGCAGGAAGACCAGGCGTTTCTGTTGCGTCCGGGCCAGCTCAACGGCGGCTGCCTGGACGATGCGGCTCTGGACGCCGTTGCCGGTGGCGCACACGATGACACCCATAGGCCCAACCTCACTTCCCGGGGACGCGCGCCGGAGCCGCATCGACAGGCTGGGGACGGTCGGCGTATTCGTCGAAGCGTTCCCAGACGAGAATCTGCCGGTCGAGTTGGCTCAGCTCCTGCTGGTAGACGTCCTCGCTGATCACACCCCGGTGCAGCGCCTCGGCCAGGGCATTGCGTTTGGCCCGCAGCAGCTCCTGCCGGGTTTCCACCAGAATTCTGCGCTCCAGCTCCGGGTGATCGTGCAGCACTTCTTGCATGTCCTCCTCGGCCATGTCGCCGATCGCGCGCCAGGTAGGCTGGGCGATCAATCCTTCGTGGTGCAGCGTGTCCAGCTCGCGCCGGCTGGCCCTCAGCATTAACAGGCGCGCCAACTGGCGCTGCTGCCCGGCCGTGTGCGCCAGGTTGGACAGGCCCAGGCGCTTGATCAGCGGCTCGATGGTCAAGCCCTGCACCAGCAAGGTAAAGAGTACAACGCCGAAGGTCATCAGTTGCAGGTCGCCGGCTCGGGGGCCGGTCAGACTCAACGCCAGCGCCAGGCTGACCGCGCCGCGCAGTCCGCCCCAGAACATCACGTGGCGGTAGCGCACAGGAATGGGGTCCTGCCCGCGCGAGCTGAGCCAGGCCACACCGTAGACCACGATCGCCCGGCTGGCCAGGATAGCCAGCACCGCAATGACGACCGTGCCCACATGCCCCAGCAGCGCCGTGATGTCGATCTGCAGGCCCAGGATCAGAAAGACGGCTGAGTTGGCCACAAAGGCCAGTAGATCCCAGAAGTTGTAGAGCGTGATGCGGGTGGTGGGGGAGAGCTTCTGCAGGTCCAGGCTGCCAATCACCAAGCCGGCCGTCAGCACGGCCAGGATGCCGCTGACGTCCAGGCTTTGCGCTGCGACGAAGGAGCCAAAGGCCAGCGCCATGCTCAGGGTGGTCTCCACCAGGCGGTCGTCCAGGCGGCTGACGATCTGGGCGGCCACGAGGCCGGTGGCCAGGCCCACCAGGATGCCGCCGCCCGCCACGCGCACGAACTCGAACAGGCCCTCTTGCAGCGTAGGCGGAGCGGCTGCGCTGCCGGCTGCGGCTACTGCCAGCGTGAACAGCACCACGGCCACGCCGTCGTTGATCAGGCTCTCGCCCTCCAGCAGGATCGACAGGCGCTTGTCCACGCCCAGGGTGCGAAAGAAGGCGATCACCGCCACCGGGTCGGTGGCCGAGATCAGCGCGCCGAAGACCATGGCCAGCGCGACGGGCACTTCCAGCGCCAGGCTGACCACTGCGCCCACCATCACGGCCGTGATCAGCACGCCCGGCACGGCCAGCAGGAAGATCGGCAGCCATTCCTTGCGCAGCGTGCGCAGGTTGAGGCGCAGGGCCGCCTCGAAGACCAGCGGCGGCACCAGCAGCGCCAGGATCAGTTGGCTGGTGACCTCGTCGCTGGCGCCGTTGCCGTGGGGCAGGGTGATCACGCCCTGGGGCAGCTTGACCAGCCCCTCGGTGGGCAAGACGGCCAGCGCCAGGCCAGCGATCACCAGCGCCACCGTGTAGGGCAGCCGAACCTTGCGCACGACGATCGCCACGGCGCTGATCAGCAGCAGCAGCAGGACAAAGACGATCTCCTGTTGGATCAGTGTGGGTTCAGAGCCAGTAGACATAATTCACCAACTAGAAACAGTGTCCACCTGGGGAGCGGCGCACGGGGAGGTCTCCTGGACGTTGCCAACGCGTCACTGCTGGGTCCTAACGAGAGACACCGCAGTTTCTTGACGCCAGAAGATGCTCATGTAGGATTGTACACGGTCACCATCAAAAGGGCAACACCAATGTCACGCTAAGACCCCGCATGCAGCGGGGCGGTATCGGCAAACGAAGAAACTCGCCCGCGTCATTGCGAGGCTCGGCGAAGCAATCCCGTCATGCTACGTCGGGACATTGCATCCTGCCGCGCGCTGACTTCGCATAGCCGACTATGGTCCAAACGCGGCGCAAGCGTTGAAGCAGAGCGAGCCATGCCGGCCGGCGCGTGCGTCCAGGCGCGGTTGGCCATCCAGAAGTTCAACTTCTTGGAGAAGTTGAACTTCTCAGCTCATACTCAGCTTCGTCGCATCCAAGTCCAAGCCTGTCCGGTCCCGACCCCTTAAGCCAGCCCGGATGCGCCGCTGTCGATAATAATATACATAACAATCATAGTGTGTATATAGATGAGGCCCACTCCTACTTCTCCCAGGAGCCTCCCTGACCTCCCCGATCCTTGTCCCTGCACTTTGGTGGCTTAAACTGGCTCAGAGCGCCTCTATGGCCCTCGCATGCAGCAGAAAACGACCGGATTTGTGCCGTTTTGCCGGCCAAACTCGATAGGCGCTGTCGCGTGTCGTCTGCACAAACATGTTTGGAGCCAGCGCCATTTTGAGATAGCGCAACGCCCTACCTGGCAATGCGCAGATTTCCTTTTTGCGCTACGTATTATGTCAAATAATTACCGTCTCTGTTCAGCGACCAGTTCAATACCGCCGCCAGCCGCCGCATTTCCCTCTTTTCCTTTCTTTCCCTTGTCCAACTCATCGTCGCGCTCGGTCATACCACACTTCCCTTCCCGGTCGCATACATCTCCATCCGCCCCGCCAGCTCCGCCGGCAGCAGGCCCTTGATGCGCACGCCGTTCTCCAGGTGCTCCTCTTCTTCGATCAGTCCATGGATGTGCCACATATTGACCAGCTCGCCTGCGCTGTAAGGGATCAGCGCCTCGGCCGGCATCATGCTGCGGTTGAGCATGGTCTCGATGCGTTGTAACAGCTCTGGAACCCCCCACCCTGTCTCGGCCGAGGTCGGCACGGCGTCGTCGAACTCACGCCCCAGCACGTCGATCACTTCGTCTGGGTCCGGCAACAAATCAACCTTGTTCAAAGCGGTGATCATGGGCTTGTCCACCACGCCCAGCTCGCGCAGCACGCTGCCCACGGCGTCGGCTTGTTCCATGACGTTCTCGTGCGTTATGTCTACCACGTGTAGCAGCAAATCGGAATCGTCTATCTCCTCCAGCGTCGCGCGGAAAGCGGCCACCAGCGCCGTGGGCAGCTTCTGGATGAAGCCCACGGTGTCGGTAAACAGCGCCTCGCGGCCGCCGGGCAGACGTACGCGCCGCGTTGTGGGGTCCAACGTCGCAAAGAGCATGTCGGCCGCCAGCACGTCAGCGCCGCCAGCCTCGGGCGCGGCCAGCCTGGTCAGCGCGTTGAGCAGGGTGCTCTTGCCGGCGTTGGTGTAGCCCACCAGCGAGATGGTGCTCAGCGCCGCGCCGCGCCGTTTCTGGCGATAGCGCTGACGGTGGGCGCGCACTTCCTCCAGCTCGCGCTTGAGATGGGCAATGCGCCGGCCGATCTCGCGCCGGTCCACCTCCAGCTGAGTCTCGCCAGGGCCGCGCAGGCCGACGCCGCCGGTGCCGCTGGCAGCCGCCCCACCGCCCGCCTGGCGGGCCAGGTGAGTCCAGGCTCGCGTCAGCCGCGGCAGGCGATACTCA